>NZ_JAVJQN010000008.1:0-130432 GCF_040218245.1 Coleofasciculus sp. E1-EBD-02
CGCGCAGGCGGACTTTGTTTGTGTAGCTGCGACTTCTAGTCGCCAGGGCTTCTAGTCGCCAGGGCAAAAAAGGGGTTTCTATTAAAATAGAATATAAAACTTTTGGTTCCTTGGGTTTTAACCCAAGGCGGTTGGTGAGACTGTAGCTTGAAATTTTGCTTCTGCTTCTGCCTTCTGCTTTTTTATGGTGTCATCTGCTCGATCCTGTAAACTACGATTTTAGCCTCATGACCTATTTATCCCTACCCCAACGACTTCACTCTCTCAGCTTGGCGACAGCGACGCTGCTGTTAACATTACTATCGCCGATTTCCCTATCCCCTAATCTATCCCTATCTCTATCAACCCAGGTACAAGCCCAAATCCCTCAAAATCAACTGGGTGCAGCCCAACAGTTGCTAGATGAAGGAATTGATCTGTATCAGCAAGGTCAAATGCAGGAGGCGTTAAATCGACTAGAGGAAGCATCCAACCTGTTTGAGCAAGTCGAAGCCCCCGTAGAAGAAACCATAGCTCTGACCCAAATTGGTCTAATTTATGAGCATCGTCAACAGTATGATGATGCACTAAACGCTTACGAACAAGCCTTAAGCCTAGCCAAAACCTTCGATGATCCTTACCAAGAAGCGATCATCCTCGATTATATGGGTTCAGTCTATTCAAGTCTAGAACAATATTCTCAAGCACTAGATCTGCATCAACAGTCACTGGCACTTTTCCGAGAAGTAGATAATCGCCGCAGTGAAGGCATTGTCTTGGGCAATATTGGCAAAGTTTATTTCGCTCAAGATCAAAATGAGCAAGCGATCGATTTCCTTAAAGAAGCGCTAAACATTTATCAGGACTTGGAGGAAAATATATTAGAAGGAGAGGTTCTTTATTACCTAGGATTATCCCATCAAAACTTAAAAGAATATGCCCCAGCTTTAGACTTTCACGAGCAAGCCTTAGATATTTTCAACGCTGAAAATATCCCTGAGTTGCAAGCTAGAGCTTTATACTATATGGGGATAATCTACAGTCAACAAGGCAAAGAAGAAATGGCGCAAACGTCTTATCAAGATGCCTTGGCGATTTTTGAAGAATTAGGAAATGAGCAAGGAGTTGCAGCTATTCGTTATCAAATGGAAACGCTTGACCAATAATTGAGGGGTTACACTCCTTTCCATTTTTGCGGAACTGTCCCCAACTATAAGTCCCGAATGACTAATTATCCATGATAAATGACAAAGAACCGATTTCCAAAACAGAAGCCAAGCAACTGCTAGAACGTTTAGTATTTGACGATGAACGTCCTCAAGACTGGGTACAGGATGTTTGGGGATTGAGTCCAACCTTAGGAGAAAGTGGCGCCAAATTGCTAGAGGTATTTGAAGCATTGATTGAATGTTGTCCTGATGAGAAATTGGAAAATTTAATCCAAATTTATTATCAGGACAAGTTGTAAAGGGAATAGGGAATAGGGAATAGGGAATAGGGAATAGGGAACAGGGAACAGGGAGTTCATCTAAAAGTTGGGAGAAGTCCCCTCCCCTTGACAAGGGGAGGGTTAGGGAGGGGTCAAATGTTTTCCAGGGAAACAGCCTATTTAATTAACGTTTACTCCTAGAAAGCAATATTGACACATCAGCATGCATCAGCGCAATATTGGGATCACGTTGAATTGCTTGATAATAACGTTGCTCTCGATTAGTTCCCGCTTCATCAGGAGAAACCAGAGAACGGGCTTCGTCTAAAAGTTCATTTGCCTGATGCAACGTTATCGGTTCTTTGGCACTCAACGCTTCATCAATCTGGACAATAAATTGAGAGAAAGGGCGTAGCCAACTAAACCATTCATCTTGGACAACCAGTTGGAAAAACTCTCCTTTTGAACGAATACGCCCATGAAACCGTTCATACCTATCGCGTTCCGAGTGGAGAAGGGCTTTATGCAGTTGCAGCAGCGCCCCACGCACATCGCGCAGGCGTTGAAAGGGTAGGTTTCCGGGAGAATAGGTAAATGACATGAACTAGGATTGCGATCGCGACTTTCTTTATCTTAGATTGAGTTTAACATTGGTGTAGCGTACCGTTCGCGATCGCACTTTAAATTAAGTCAATAAAAAATAAGTTACTATAGACAATCATACGTCTAATTTTATCACCCTATTTCTAATCCAGCAACGGGACAGCTAATCAAGCTGCAAATGACACCAACCCAGATCAAAAATATGCGATTAAACCGAGCATCAACAACGGATACACTATGGCTAAAGGATGTCTTGAATCGGGAAGGAAAAAAGTTTCGCGATCGCGTAAAATTGAACGCCGATAATACCTTAACACTACAGTGGGAATAATTGTAGCTTGCTTCTCGCGAAAGCGAGTATGATAAATGACAAATAACGTAGCTTGCTTCTCGCGAAAGCGAGTATGACAAATGACGAATGACAAATGACAAATGACCAATGACAAATGACAAATGACAAATGACCAATGACAAATGACCAATGACAAATGACAAATGACAAATGACCAATGACAAATGACGAACTCCCCCGATTCCAGCTTTGCCGATACCCAAACCCATTGGGCGAAAGACTCAATTCACCAGCTTTTTAGCCGCCAAATTATCAGTGGTTATCCGGATGGCAGCTTTCGCCCCAATAACTCCGTTACCCGGGCTGAATTCGCTGCGATTTTAAATAAAGCCTTTCCCCAGGCTACCCCAGTGCGCGATGCAATCAATTTTCGCGATGTACCCGCCAATCACTGGGCAAATTCCGCGATTCAAACTGTTACCCGTGCCGGATTTTTCTCAGGTTATCCGAATGGAACCTTTCGCCCCAATCAACCCATTCCCCGTGTACAAGCGCTGGTGGCATTAGTCAGTGGGTTACAGTATGACCGTGACCCGAATCCTAACCCAATTCTCCAACAATATTACGATGATACGGCGGCTATTCCCAATTATGCACGAGGCGCGATCGCAACCGCAACCCGTCAGTTTTTAGTCGTTAACTATCCAGATGTCAGACGCCTACACCCGAATCGCAATGCGACACGAGGCGAAGTAGCTGCACTGATTAGTCGGGCGTTAAAACTCCCTGGCGTTCCCCGACAGTATATTCCCGGTTGGGATATCATTGCCATTGAACCGTTATTCGATGAGGCGGATTCCTTTACCCAAGAACGGGCGAGGGTCAAACTAGGCGATAAATGGGGATATATTGATAAAACTGGCACATTTATTGTTGATCCGCAACTGAATGAAGCTGAACCGTTTTCCGAAGGAATCGCATTAGTACGATTGCCGCAAAATGGCGTTGACTTAAGCTGGGTTCGTAGTAGGCACTTTAGTGCCAAAAGTGCTAAAGCGCTGACTACAAACGCCCGAAATCAATTATCCCCACCCGAAATCCGAGGCGTTTGGCTAACGACTACTGATAGCCAAGTCTTTAATTCCCAAAAAAACATAGCTGAGGCGATGGATTTCCTCGCCAACACTGGATTTAATGTAGTTTTTCCGGTGGTTTGGAATAATGGGGCGACGCTTTATCCCAGTCGCCTGATGCGAGATACCATGGGACTGGAAATTGACCCGCGCTTTACTGGGCGAGATCCCCTCGCTGAACTGATTCAAGCGGCTAAGAACGTGGGATTAGCCGTAATTCCGTGGTTTGAATATGGTTTTGCCAGTTCCTATAACAAAAAAGGTGGACGCATACTTGCCCAAAAACCCGATTGGGCGGCGCGGGATAGTCAAGGCAATTTACTCACAAAAAATAACTTTGAATGGCTGAATGCGTTTGACCCCCAGGTGCAGAATTTTGTTATGGGACTTATCCTGGAAGTTATCCAAAATTACGATATTGCCGGAATTCAGGGAGATGACCGCTTACCCGCCCTGCCATCTGAAGGGGGGTATGATACCCAAACCGTACAACGTTATATTCAGCAGTTCAACCAAGAACCGCCTAAAAACCCAAAAGACGCCCAATGGTTACAATGGCGGGCAGATTTGCTAACGGATTTCCTCACTCGTCTGTACCGACAAGTAGTGACGATTAATCCAGACTTGATAATTTCTATCGCACCGAGTCCCTATCCTTGGGGATTCCAGGAATATTTACAAGATAACCAAGCGTGGGCGGATCAGGGATTGGTGGATATGATACATCCCCAATTCTATCGCCGGGATTTTGCTAGTTATAAACAGCTTGTTGATCGGTTGGTGAATGACCAATTAAACCCGGTACAATTGTCTACAGTGATGCCCGGAATCTTGATTAAAAGTGGGTCGTATCGCATCAGTTCCCAGGATTTAGTCCAGGCAATTGAGTACAATCGCGATCGCGGTTTAGCCGGGGAGGTGTTATTTTTCTACGAGGGCTTGCGCCAGGATAATGATACCTTAGCCAACGCCTTGCGATCGCACGTCTATGCCCAATCCGTTCCTTTCAACACTACCCACATAAAAGCCCAAGGGTTTACCCATCGCCGCGTTGGGGCTGAATATCGTTATATTGACCGCTTTGGGAATCTCGTTACTCAGCCTGAATTTGATTGGCTGGATTCGTTTCAGGAGGAACGGGCGCGAGTGCGAATGGGGTACAAGTGGGGCTATATTGACAAAACGGGACACCTGATCACTCGTTTAGAATTTGATCAGGCAGATCAGTTTGCGGCAGGATTAGCACGAGTAAAAATTGGTAGTCGGTATGGGTATATCGATTTATCCGGTCAATCCGTAATTTCCCCTCAGTTTGATCAGGCGACTCGGTTCAGTGAAGGGTTAGCGGCGGTGAAGGTTGAAGATCAATGGGGTTATATCGATAAAATTGGTCAATGGGCGATTCCGACTCAGTTTGATCAGGCGGAATTGTTCTCCGAAGGATTAGCGGCGGTACAACTCGCAGGTAAATACGGATATTGTGACTCAACGGGTCAACTGGTGATTCCCACGAACTTTGACGCGGCGGGGTCATTTGCCCAAGGACTTGCCCCTGTGCAATTACGCGATCGCTGGGGCTATATTAACTCTACTGGAGAATTGGTTATTGAGCCACAATTTGACGCAGCGCAACCCTTTTCCCAGGAATTAGCCGCCGTCAAAATTGGATCGTTTTGGGGGTATATCAATAAAAAGGGCGATCGGGTCATTTCACCAGAATTTGATCAAGTCAGGTCTTTTAGTGACGGATTAGCCCCCATTCAGATGGGTAAACGATGGGGTTATATTCGCAATCTCTTTGACAAATCGTAGGGGCGCACCGACGTGCGCCCGTGTCAACTTAAGGCTGGAACCCTTACTTAATAAGAGATCCCCCCTAGCCCCCCCTATTAGATCCCCCTCTTCCCTATTAGATCCCCCTCCCGTCCCCCTTCAAAAGGGGGAAGCCAGAGGATGCTTCGCTTTTATTGCATGGGGGATTTAGGGGGATCTAAACTTTGAGCGCTAGTTATACAAAGCCTTAAGTTGACCCATAAGACCGACGGGCGCCCTATCACCGACTTAATCGGCTGGTGTTAAAACTTTCTGTGACAAAATATCATTTAAGGGATTTACAAACGAAAACTCTTGGTGAAAAGGGTTTCTATTACTAGCTTTAACAGGCATATCTTGGCGACAACGAGAGCAAAACCAATAAATATGCTTATCACGAACGTGAGCTAGTAACTGAGACGAACAACAAGGACAATTATTCATGTTATTTCTCCACCCGACGTTGATCAGCTTACTTATTAAATGTAAAAATTTTGGGGAAGAATCGGAAAAAAATTAAATTTAATGCTTACCCGTCACAAGGCAGATGTCACTTTAAACTTAATTGTATATAATAGCAAATTTAGATAACAAAAAATTAATCAGTTTTGATGTTATTTGATGTTACATGACGTAATTTGCCTTTTCTTTGAGTATCATACGCCAGCTTAATCGCTCAATTGACCTGGATTGATTCAAGCTACTTGGTTCAGGGTTTATCATTGATTGTTCAGAACCCACAAACCATGCACCATGAACCATGAACGTAAAAACCCACGTCTTTGAAGCGTGGGATCTGAATAATTTACACTTCTTAAACTCGATCACTCCGATCACTCAGTTGTGATTAAAATCCGTTGCGATAACAACGGATCTAGCGTCTTGGTAACAGGCAACGCTGGAGACGGATTAGTTTTCGCGGCATTAGTAGCCGGAACAACAGATATCTCCTGACTATCGTGATTACCAAGCCAATGATTTGGAGTATGGCGAATACGAGGCAGAAGTTGAGCAGAATAACAAGGATAGTTGTTCATAATCAATGAATGCACCCAACACCTAACACCTTACATCACTTCTACTCGACCGTCATCTTGCAGATAAACAGCGCGAACCCCTGGAGAACGACCACTGGGCAATACTTCAATTCGTAAGACTCTGGCTTCAGGTTTGCGGATATTCACATTTAAGGGTAATCCTTGAGTATCCCAAAGCACCGCCGAGAAATTGGGGTTCGTATTCCCACCTCGGACAAAGGAGAGAACCTGTCCGGGACTCACAGGTAAAGGGTCTGTAACATCGACCTGTTGAAGTTTGATCACGCTAGAGGTTAAATTAGCTACCTCAACGGTAATTCGTTGACCCGGTACAAATTTTACGGATTCTTGTCTACAACTGTTTGCGGCACAGGTTTCCGCTTGTGCCGGATGAATATCAGCCGTTGATGGTATTACCAGCGTCGTGGCGACTAAAAGCACTATTGGCAATTGTTGGGAAAGTGGATTCATTAATTATTTGTCCTTTGTCATTTGTCATTCGTCCTTTGTCATTTGTTAAGCGATTTAGACGTAGGGTGGGCAAAATTTATAACGTTTAAAACCCTGATAATATCGTTCCTTATTTTTGCCCACCACAGAATCACTTATTATTGATTATCATTGCGGCACAATCTCCGGAAAACGCCAACTATTCCGTATCGATTCAAAATCAGCATCAGTTTTCGCTTGTTTTCGGAAATTGGGATTAATCTCAATTGCCTGTTTTAAACTGTCAATCGCCAGGTCAACATAACCTTGCAACGCACGACAACAGGCTCTATTATACCAAGTATCAGCCAAGTTCGGTTCGAGTTGCAGGGCGTGGTCGTAGGCAGTAATCGCCTCTGTATACTGTTGTGAGTGATAAAAGGCATTACCTAGAGAATTCCAAGCCTGATAAAAGTCTGGTTTAATTTTAATGGCTTTCTGGTAGGAAGTAATTGCCTCTTCGAATTGATGCAACTCTGCCAAGCAAAGTCCTCTATTATACCACGCTTGATAGACATTAGGATTAAATTGAATAGCTTTATCGTAAGCCGCGATCGCGTCATCATATTGCTGCTTTTCTATAAATTTATTTCCTTGGTTAAACCCGTGTAAATCGCTAGCCTTTTGGGTTTGATTTCCTTTTTGTTTCATCAACCAGAGAAAGCCAAGGAATCCGACAATTAATGCTAACTTCGTCGCGGGTTGAGTAAATAGGACACTTCCTAACTGAATCGCTTCGGGAGGAATCTTGAGAAGTAAAGCAATTTGATAAATGAACAGAAAAAGTTCTCGACTTGCTGCTGGTACAAACCATAACACACCAAAAATAAACCAAAAGCTATATCGACCCAATTTATTGAATCGTTGCTGAAGCGATTGCGGTAACCAAGGGCGGAGAATTCCATATCCATCCAGAGGGGGAATCGGCAGTAAATTGATAACAACGGCAAAAATTTGTAGGAAAATGAGAAAGGCTAAACTTTGTCCCAGCCAATCGTCAGGTGATACCGTAACCCAATCCAACCAGAATGGAATTGCCAACACCACCGTCACCACCGCATTAGCAAACGGACCAGCCGCAGAGACTGCACTCTCCCATCTGCGATCGCGTAATTTACTATGGTCAATATAAACCGCCCCACCGGGAAGGGCAATTCCCCCCATCACCAAGAAAATCATCGGCATTAGCAGACTCAAACCCGGATCAGTATAGTTGAGGGGATTAAGCGTCAAATAGCCTTTATCCTTAACCGAAGTATCGCCACCGAAATAGGCGACAACAGCATGACCAAACTCGTGCAAGCACAAAGATACCATCCAGCCGCCAAAAACAAACAAACCCGCTAACCACATGACCGCTTACTCCCAAGGGAAAAAAGATATATATTTAGCTTAATCCGCCAGAAGCCCCATGTCATATTAACCTTTACCAAACTCCACTTCTAAGATATGCTGAATCCCCTCCAGTAATGGAAATACTTTACTAGGTAAAGACGAATACTACGTGACACGAATTGCCTCTTGTTCTATAGTAGGACGAATCTGGGGTTTGAGCGATCGCCGAGTCACAAGATCTACTGATGTACCGAAGTGGTCTTCCAGGTAAAATTTGAGATCCATATAACGATCAAAGGTTACGGGTTCAGAGAATTCGACTAAAATATCCACATCACTGTCTGGTCTAGCCTCATCTCGCGCTACTGAACCAAAAATTGCCAAATACTTGACTCCAAAACGTTTTAAGGCGTCTTGGTTTGTGGTTAAAATTGCCAGTACCTTATCCTTTTGCATTATCTATCGGTTAAGCTCTATCTCCGATTCTGCCACGGATAGGACTATAGCTGATCAAATCGAGTTCACGTAATCGGTGCTTCCGTGAATCTGGTACAACTATACAGTTCGTGCTGATTTAACCTGTATTTCACCTAATTGCTATCACTCAGGATTGCACAGTAGTTCAGAAAAACTAAGTATTTTTATGTACTCTTCTCCACTTTGATTTCAGCATTCAATGTTTCGCCATTACGAATCCACTTAAACCACTCTCCACATTTTTTGCAGTACAATCCTACACCGTGAAGATTATTAGTTTCTTTTACTTCTCCCCATTGGCTTGAGCATTTTTTGCAAGGAGGTTCCAAACATATCGATATATGAAGTTGCATTGGGACACTTAATAATTTGACAACGGTAAGTAGTCGGACAAAAGAAAACAACACGCTCATTAATTTTTGTAAATCGACCTCAATTTCTTACTATTCCCTATTCCCCATTCCCTGTTCCCTAATCTCAACCGTTAACTTTAATTGTGTCCACCTACTTACTCATTGTTGAAATTGGGTTAACAACCAAGCACAAACTTGAGATTGATTCATCTGACGTGTACGCTGCAACGCTTCTTGTAATACCGAAATCGCTAAACCCGGGAGAACCTGAGACTCGCGAATCCGCCGACTCCCACCATTCTCGATGGAAAAAGCCATAATTGTGGCAGTCTTTACGTTGACAATCCAATATTCATTAACATTTAAATCCTCATAAAGTAGCCGTTTTTCGCCCTGATCATCTGCGAGTGAGGTATTGGCAACTTCAATAACTAAATTAGGGGGCGGATAATTATCAAGTTGGATAATAGACGTTCCCCATGGAATCACATCAGCGTTGTCACCAATATAGTAAGATACATCAGGTTGAGCATCATCAAAGCCTGTTTTCCGATAGGTACAGTTATCAAGTCCATGCAGAGGAATACCTTTTAGGGCAGCAAAAAGGTTAACACCGAAGATAATCACCGTATGATCGCTAGCATGATCATATCCCAGAGGAGTCCTTTCAATTCTTAGTTTTCCATTGTGGTAGTAGCATTTGGCTTTTGGGTCAGCCGGATTATCAATCGTCTGTATATATTCATCCCAGGTGGCGACGACCCAGGTATCAGTTGGAACTGCTGTTTTTAGTCGAGTCATGAATATGGGTTAACACTCTATCTCTGATTCTGCCATAAACGCGATCGCCTTTTCTCGTTTCATTCATTCACACTCACCCAAAGTTGCTCACGTTAATTCCCTGGCGACAAAACCTGGTAGGGTTTATTATTGATTTCCCACTGCTGAATTAATTGATAAAGTTGAGTGCTGCGGAAATAAGAATCCTCGTAAGCGAGTCGTAATTCTCTCTCCAGTATATCGGGTCTAATCTCGTTTGTTTTCCATGAACCCCACACCTTACTCAATCCTATTGATAAGATACAAATAATATCGTGACCACAACAGAGTTGCCAAGGATCGTGGGCAGTTTTTTCTAATGTTTCTATACTTTTTTGAATATCTTGCTCTCTCAGGGCTAACTTTTGAGAGTGATCTTTAACAGCCTTAACCAGTTTACCTGTATCAATCACTAATGTGGCTTTGTCAATAAATTTACTAAAACTTAATTCCTCAAACTTCAGAAATAGATTATCTTTTAATGAAAGCCATCTTAAATATCCAATCCTTTTTCCACTTTCCAGCAACGTTAAACGGATATCTTGACCAAACTTATTTATCTTGTCCTCTGAACCACGCTCGGAAAGTATTTTGTCTGAAGCCGATGATTTAAACAACATCATTTCTAGATCATGCTCATCGGTTAAGAGCAAGTTTGAGCTAGAAGGTAAAGTTCCCTCTAGTCTGCAAAAGTCTGCATCGACAATAGCGAGAACACCCGCAAAATTATCTTGTTCAAGAATCCTTATTGCAGCAACAGCATTCTCCTTGCCACTAGCGATAGAAAATTCACAGTTTGTCCTATCTATAAAACGCTCATACACAAGCTTATCATTACGCCCCTCCACGATTAGAAAAGAACCTTCGTGACTACTACGCCGCATCCGAATTTGATTGGCAATCCGATCCGGGGTAATAAATTCTCTCATTCGGCTGGTCCTTTTAACTCAACCGTTAAATCCCAGCGATCGTGAATAATGTCCGGTGAATGAGTCGCAATTAAAACATCAATATTAGACAGTTTAGTTATTTCTTGTAAATCTTTAAGGAATTGCACTTGCCACTCGACGTGTAATGATAGTTCTGGTTCATCAATGAGAATTAAAGAATTCGGTTTAACTTTGAATAATAACTCATAAAGAAGGATAACTTCGTGCTGTTCTCCAGAAGACAAATTTGTCGGATGCAAGAATTTACCATCGTCAGTTGCAAAACTAAACCCCCTGTCCTTAGTAATATGTATATGTTTGTAATAGAATTTGTTATTGATAATTCTTTGGAGTAAATCTATTTTTCTCGCTATCTCATCAAACAAGCTGAGTTTTTTCTCGGCATCTTCAATATAAACTGACAAAATTTTCTTAGTGCTTTCGTCTATATCTCCTTGAATTTTAATATCTGTATTTTCATCTTTAACTAATAGTCCATAATCAATTAACTTAGAACGTTTTTTTTTAAGGTGATTGAGTTTATCTTTGAATAGTTTATCCGTTAATTCAGGTATTCCTTTTTGTTGAATCACTCTTGCCGGAAATGTTGTATCAAGTGACTGAGATAAGGTTCCGTATGCCGTCAGTTTGGCTTGAATATTCTTGGCTAATTCTTGGGCATAATTTGAAACAGCACGTAACCTTGACTGACGATTATATTGTTGTGTTTGGTTATTATATTTTGAGTTTAACAACCGATTATCCTCTATAAAATGAACATTAATCTGGGAATATATTGAGCTTATTTTATCTAAAAATAACTCATGCCCTTCTGGAGAATCTTCAATTTTTCTCCCATCTACTTTAAGCGTTTTATCATTATCAAAATTTAGTGTTAACTGACCAAAAGGAATACTAGGAGTTTCATAACATACTGAACTACATATTTCATAGATTAACTTGAGCAATTTAGTTTTTCCAACACCATTTTTGCCATGAATTATGGTAATGTGTTCTTCCAAGTTAAGAGGAATAACATGATTGAACACACCGAACAAATCAGTGATTGAAATTTCCTTGATTCTCATACCTGTTTCCCCGAACCCCTAAAGCAAACGCAATTGATTCTTTTGACTACCTTTTCCCACCTGACTCGCTTCCTGCTTATCGTCTCCAGCCTCCTCTATCTCTAACCAGCCATCCCCTTGCCCATCCAACAAATATTGCGCTGCTTCTAACATATCTGCGGCAATATCTTTTAAATTATCCTGACTCTCTAAATACGTCTTCAGCGCATCCATGGGATTCATACTGCTACCCACCCCCAATTCTGGCAAACGTGGACGGGCTAACTGACTGGCTAATTCGGGGCGAATCGTATAACTGTGGGCTTCACTCAGGGCTTGGTGAATTGTACTATTATCAATTAAATCTAACTGATCAGAACGGACTTTATAAATCAACCGAACTACAGCGTCGTTAATCGCTTTTTTCTTAATCGCTTTAAGTAATGCCGCTTCTGGATCAGCTTCCTCAACCAAATTCACGTTAATCGTGCAAAATGGGCGCACAGGTAAGGGACAAAACTGCCACTCAGCCTTTCCTTTCTCTAACTCAATTAACACATAACCTTTGTCTTCCTTTTCCTCACTAAAATCAACCCGTTCAATACTACCTGGATAAATGACGGGTGGGTTATTCGAGGGGTTCAGATTTTGATGGCGGTGGACATGACCTAATGCTACATAATCAAAACACGATCGCGCCATTAGTGACAGGGGAATGGTAAAGCCTTTACCCACCGCTAAAAAACGCTCTGCGCCAAAACTAGCCCGATCTGCCATTAAATGGGCTAAGAGTATGGTTGGTGCTTGGGAATCTAGCCGCCGAATTTCTCCTTCTAAAATCGGTTCAAGGCGTTGAATTAATAACTCATTTACCTCGCCTAAGGCTAACCCTTCAGTTTCTGGGCGCGTCAGTAAACTAGAACGGGTTAACCAGGGTAACGTAATCACTTGGACTAAACCATTCCGGGTTTGAATTGGATGCGTCGCCAGCGTATCACCAACAATAAATCCTGGCACACCTAGGGTACGATAAATACATAAACTCGCGCCCCCATTGCCTTGGGAATGTTGGTCATGATTCCCTACTAGCAATACCGTAGGAATTTCTGCATCCACTAAGCGGCGAAATTGCGTGGCAAAGGCTTCTTGCACATAAGGGGGTGGTGTAGCATCAGGAAAAGCATCGCCGCCAAATAAGACTAAATCCACGGATTCAGCAATAGCGCGATCAATACATTGAGATAAGGTATTGACAAAATCTTCCAGTCGTGTATTTAACCCCGTTTCTGGGTTAGTTCGCCCGTGGGAGAAGCCACTTCCCAGATGGATATCTGACAGGTGAAGAATTTTAATCATTAGTGGAAACCATTTTGACGTTCTAGGGGGGCAAGTTTATCTACTTTCGTCTCCCGATCAGAGAGAACATTAATACAAAACCCGTCCTGTCTCAATGTAGGGACGGATTGATATATTTTCGTTTCCCTATTGATGATAACGTTAATTCCAAACCCTGATCGACTGTAGGGGCGGGTTTCACGATTAACATTTTTTTGTCACCCCGATGTCACTAAACCCGCCCCATCCAATGGCAAGTTTCACAACTAACATTTTTGTGTCACCCCGATGTCACTCAATCCGCCCCGACCAAGGACAAATGACCAAGGACTAATGACTAATGACTAATCCGCAAACTGGTTGAGGATACTCGCCACGACAGACAACACAATTGAACCAATCAAGGCGTCAAGAGGTCCACTAATCGTAAACATGGCACCCGTTAGGTAAGCGACTAAGGACAAGGAGATGGCATTAATCACTAACAGAAATAGCCCCAATGTCACAATCGTCAAGGGTAAAGTCAGCATGATCAGAATGGGTCTGACAATAGCATTGACAATCCCTAAGATAATCGCCGCGATCGCAGCCGTGGCAAAACTCCCGATCGCAATACCCGGTACGAGATAGGCAGTAATGATTAATGCCAGTGCCGTAAACAGCCAGGTTAAGAGAAAATGTTTCATGGGTTTGGTCGAATAACACACACCCGAATTCTAACTGGCGAGACGTTCTGGTGTTTGCGGCTGTAGTAAAGACACCAATTCATTAATCCCCCGTTGTAGGTGTCGCGTTACCGTCATCGGACTAACACCAATGTGTTTAGCGGCTTCTTTACGGGGGAGATCTCGGAAAAAGACAAACTCAATCGCCGCTTGGGTTTTAGTTTCCAGTTGTGCGATCGCACCTTGTAACTGCTGTCGGTCTTCTTCCCAGTGCTGCAAGGTTTGGTCATAACTATCCGGTAGCATATCACCCAACGTGACCGGATGATCGACATGATGACCCACCGTCAAATCTAAACTCAAGGGTAAGCGATTTTTCGAGGCTAATTTACTCTCCTGCCATTCTTGCATAGAAATATTCAACGCTTGGGCAATTTCCGACTCTTTGGGTAAACGTCCCAACGTGGCGGTTAACCGTTTACTGACGCGCTGTCCCTCTTGCTGAAGTTCTTGCCAACGGCGAGGAATCTTGACGATATGTCCTTTATCTCTAAGAAAATGTAGCATCTCGCCGCGAATAAATGGCACAGCAAAGGAACTAAAAGCATACCCTTGATCTGGCTTGAACCGTTCAATCGCCCGAATCAAACCCAGATAGCCAAGTTGTACCAAATCGTCATAAGGTTCGCTACATTGCTGGCTAACTCGATAGGCAATTTTCTTCACCAATCCACTATTTAACCGGACAAGCTGGTTACGTAACTCAATTGACGGATTTTGGGAGTACGCCATCAATAATTCCATTCCGCGAACATTAATTGATTGAGTTGTCATGATGAATAAACCAACACCTGTGTTAAGGTGTCCTCTAACAGGGCTTGATATTTAATCAGTAATCTTGACCCTATTGTCGAAAGAGACAGACAATTCAACCATCGTTGTTTTACGGAAATTTAAAGGGTGGGTGTTGAGCGTCTCCGCAAAAATACGTAAACTGCTTGCGCTGAGGGTGTGTACTCCCGCGAACACGTTGACCCTGAGCGAAGTCGAAGGGTCAACACCGAGCAAAGCCGAGGTGTTGATTGTTATTCCGAGATAACATCTGATGGAAGGTGACAACCACGGTGTATTCATCTCTATCACAAGAAACCTTAAAACTACGCTGGGGATACAGTGACTTGAGATGATTTGCCCACATTTGTTTGATCAGTTGTCCCAAATAAAATAAGTTATCGATTCCAACACATTCTGAACCAGGAAGCAAATCATCAATGTGCTGATGGTTCATTACCTGTTCAATGGCGGCAAGATCATCGGCGAGCTTTGCTTGCCACTGTTTATATGTTTCTAGATGGAAGGTTTCCAATAAAAATATACCGCCCTCATGTTCAACAACGTCAGGTAAAAAGAGTTTGGTGAAGGCTAAAGCCACTTCAATATTAGCGACTCCACCAAGATAATCCCAGAGTGAGAAATCATCGCCATTGGCTTGTTTCCACTGCTGGAAATTGCTCATCTTATCTGTATTTAAGGATAGGCGTTGGGTTTCCATAATTTCTAAGGTATCTCGTCGGCTCTAGCCGGTCGAACTGTTTTTTCAGCTTGCACAAAAATATCTCCGGCGGGATTTTGGTTCTGTTTGTATTCAACCACATGGGGCGTTGGTATTCCTGCATGAGCTTTACCTGTCAAGTCTACTCGCTTAATCGCCCGTCCATTGTCATCGTAGACAATATAGCTAGTTATGTTACCGTCATCTAAACGATAACGCACCTCTCTAACACTGGCTCCATCCAGAGGAAATCTCCCCCTGACTTGAGTTCCAGTGGTGATACAGCGCTTAATTCTGTAATAAAGTACAGTAGATCAAAGTCCCCCTTTTTAAGGGGGATTTAGGGGGATCGAAAATGTACCGCATAGCAGAGCAAACTGCTGTAAGAGTGCTTGCTGGTATACCAACTGTCCAGTCAACGGGTTTAAACACGGATACAGCATTGCATCAAATTTGTAGAGACGTTGCATGCAACGTCTCTACTCCTGATTGTGTGCCAAACTGGTAGAAGTGCTACTCATCAGTGTAAACAATTAGGGGCAAATCAATCATGTCACCTCGCCTCATCAATAATCGATATGCTATATCTCCCAATCCTCTCTCCGGAGGGATGGCTGATGTTTATCGAGCAAGAGATTTAGAGGATGATGAGGAACGACGGGTTGCGGTAAAGTTATTCACACAAAGGAATATAGAGGAGGAAATCATCGCCGAATCCTTTAGGCGCGAAACTAAAGCCCTCCAGGAATTGAAGCATCCCGCAATCGTAGAACTCCTCGACTCAGGTAAAGATGAAAAGACGGGTCATCATTTCCTGGTTCTGGAGTGGATGGAAAAGGATTTAACTGCACTTCTGAAAGAATCTCCGCCGGATGGCTGGAACTCATTTTGGCAGGCGGTAGCTTTACCGATACTCGAAGCTTTGGCGTTCTCTCATAATCGTGGTTGTGTTCACCGAGATATCAAACCCAGTAACATTTTAGTTGGTAGTGATGGCAAGCCAAAACTTGCTGACTTTGGCATTTCTAAGCTCAAAAGCTACCTGCAACCTAGTGTAACACTCAGAGAGTTTGTTTCTCGTCCCTTCACGCCGCCAGAGGAGGATGACGGTTCTTATACCTACACTCGCGATGTCTTCAGCTTCGGCGTTTTGGTACTCAAGTGCCTAACAACTGTAGATATCAATTACGATAGCATTCCTGAGGCGATCGCAGCCTTGAATGCGCCAGAGTCAATTATTGACATTATCGAGCGTGCTGTTTCCCTTGATCCCGCAGAACGTCCACAAAACGCCGAGGTTCTCCTAGCACAACTCCAAGCCATTCAAAGAACCCAAACCCAAACTGGGTTGACGAAGACGCTGACTTGCTACTTAAAACTGACTCGAACTGCTCTGGACAATTTACAAAATGAACTAAATGCCTCTGAAAATGAAATCCAGGATATTATTTTAGAGGATCTCAATACAGCTTGCGGCATCACTCGCTACAGAAAATTTAATGCCGCCAGTCCTGAAGAAGAATTCCCCGCAGGTTACTACTCTATATTTGGCGTTTCCTATA
Organism: Coleofasciculus sp. E1-EBD-02; assembly: GCF_040218245.1. NCBI lineage: Bacteria > Bacillati > Cyanobacteriota > Cyanophyceae > Coleofasciculales > Coleofasciculaceae > Coleofasciculus > Coleofasciculus sp. E1-EBD-02. The sequence continues at coordinate 16,869 of NZ_JAVJQN010000008.1, forward strand.
GATATCATATAGCAGTAGAGCGAGAACATCTAGTTATCATCAACGCTCAATCTTTTTCGAGCGCTATACTCGAACAAAATCGGGAGCGTTCCTGGGAACCACCTTATGAATTTAAGTTTGGTAAACCTCTAGTGTTATCAAACGCCGAGGACGTTATTCGCGAACTTCAACTTGCTGTAGAAGAACACGCAGCTAACCTAAAACAGCGAAAAGCTGAAGAAGACAAGCAACGCTTATTTCGGATATGGGGTGATATTCTTAGAGCCAAGACAGATTGGGAAGAAAAACGCGAGACACCGATTCGGTATAAGAGCTTTACTGATGAGGGTAATCGCATTGTCTTTGAAATAGAATCCCTTCCAGATGAAGATATTACTGGACAACCTCGTCATGTCAAGACTGCCAATGGCTATAGCGTACTTCGGGGAGATGTTGAAGAAATAAAGGATGATCAATTAACCCTATACATTAGATATGTAAAGCCTGAACGATTACCAAAATCAGGAGAACTACGCTTTGATAGTCATGCGGCTGAAGTTGCCCTAAATCGTCAGAAAGCGGCTTTGGATGCTGTGCGATTTGACCGTGCAGTTCGGGCAGATTTACGCAATTTACTGGTTAATCCCCAACAAGCTTGTTCTCCAAATTTAGATAGAACTATACCGTTTATTCAATCCCTCAATTTGTCGCAGCAGGAAGTAGTTAAAGCGGCACTCTCGACTCAGGATTTTCTGATTGTTCAAGGTCCACCCGGTACAGGAAAAACAACATTTATTACAGAAGTTATCCTGCAAACGATTCAGCAAAACCCTGATGCGCGAATTCTGCTCAGTTCCCAGACTCATGTCGCCCTCGATAACGCCCTCGAACGGATTCAAGCGGAAAATCCTAATTTAAAATTGGTGCGGATTGGCAACCATGAACGGGTATCAGAAAAGGTTCATTTGCTTCTGCTAGATGAACAGATGAATCAGTGGAGAAAGGACGTTATTGCTAAGGGACAACAGTTCATTGCTAATTGGTCAGCGCAACGCGGTATTTCTGCCGATTACAGTGAAATGTCAAGTCTGTTTCAAGAGTTAAAAAATATAGCCATGAAGCTTAAGACTCTGAAAGAAGAAATGAAAATTTGGCAGCAAGATTTAGATGAGATTTGCCCTAATGCCTACAATCCGAACAATCAAAACTCACTAGCGACAGAAAGAATACCTAGAGACAGGGTAGATGAAGTTCAAAATATTGTCGAAGAAATTGACCGTTTGCGTCAGCAGTCAAAACTGGCTCGCGATGAGCAAAAGAAAACAGCTAAACGCTTACATGAGTTAAGTAAAATTGAAGATGATGAACTATTAAAAATGTCAGTTGAGGATCTGGAAGGTTATGCAAGCATCTTAATTGATGACGCCAACAGTTCTGATGCGAAGATGCTGCAAAAAATGCTGAGTATTCAGACAGAATGGTTTAATCAGTTTGGTCGCAATGAGACATTTACGGCTCCTTTAATTAAGCGATCGCAAGTCGTGGCGGGAACCTGTATCGGGATTCCCAGAGACATTCAGGATATCGAATTTGACTTGTGTATTGTCGATGAAGCCTCCAAAGCGACGGCGACAGAAGCGTTGGTTCCCTTGGCGCGATCGCGACGCTGGATTCTGGTTGGTGATCCTAAACAACTTCCACCGTTTCAAGATGAAGCGAGTCGAAATACTGAATTTCTCAACAACTATGATCTGAATCAAGAGGATATCAAGGAAACGTTATTTGATTATCTCTTGAGAATGCTTCCCGAAGTTAACCGCAAGATGTTGACGATTCAACATCGCATGGTTAAACCGATTGGCGAGTTAGTCAGTCAGTGCTTTTATGAAGGTAAAATTGAAAGTGCAAGAACTGATATAGATGCCAATCTAAACTCTGTTATCCCTAAACCAGTAACTTGGTTTACGACGGCGAACCTTCCTAATTTTCACGAACAGCATGCTAATCCTAGCTATAACAATGTCTGTGAAGTAAATGTTATTATTAAATTGCTCCAACAACTCAATCAGATGGCAATCAATGTTCCAACTAACTACAGCATTGCTGTATTAACCGGATACTCAGCACAGCTAAAATTACTCAATCGTTACCTAGCTTCAGAATTAGATAAGTTGTCAGCACTGACAATTGAGTGCAATACTGTTGATGCATTTCAAGGGCGCGAAGCTGATATTGCTGTCTACTCGGTGACTCGTTCTAATAAAAAGGGTGACATGGGTTTTCTCCGGGAATCTGAGCGGCTGAATGTGGCGTTATCTAGAGGAAAAGTTGGTTTAGTTATTGTCGGCGATCATCTCTTCTGTCGAAAAACCTCACGCCATAATCCTCTTAGTCTAGTTGTGGATTATGTTGAGCGTTACCCAGACTATTGTTCTCTCAAGGAGGCTGAGTAATGAATGTCCCGAAATATGACTTCTTAATTTGCCCAGAACAAGATGATCCGGAACAAATCGCTCGTCGCTACGATAATCGAGCTGGCTTTGATTTGGTTAGCTATAAAGAAGTGGGTTTACCTGTTTATAAAATAACGGTTCAAGCTCTGACTCAAATTCGGAAGCCGATTCCTCCCATAGAAGAATATGTTTTAAAAGCTATTCATACTGGGTTATCCTCAGAACAGGATATCGCTGGATTTCTGGGTTTAGAACCATCTATCCTTAGAGAAGCCATGATTGAGCTACGGTTGAACGAAACTATCGACCTCATCGCTCCAGAAGACGCTGCGATGCAAGTTTGGAAGCTGACTAAAAAAGGAGAACGAACGCTCAAGGAAGCCCAAATAATTGTCCCCGAAGAGCGCACTTTTCCGATTAACTTTGATGGACTATTAAGGTATGTACGCTGGTATGGACGATTAGAAATAAATTTGCTACGTCCCAGAGATTTGCGTCAGCAAGGAATGATGGAAATTCCAGCTTTTCCGGCAAAAACTCCAGAATTATCGGACATTAAACTAACGGATGTAGACAAAATTATTAGTCAAGTAGAAAAGGAGAAGAAAAGAACGCGATCGCGAGAACAAGATATTCTGGGTTTAAAAGCTATTGAGCGCCGACAGCGATTTTTTCAACCCGCATTAGCCCTAATCTATAAAGCCAAAGATAGCAATGAGGTGCAGGTTGCTTTTGCTATTGATGGTAGGCTATCCTCTGAGCATGAACAAGCTTTTGCTCGTGCTAATGGTGCGAAGAAACTCCGTATCCTAGAAAATCTTAAGGACAGCGAATTCAAGACATTAGCTGAGGATATTTTAGGACGTGAATTTGTGGCTCAAGCTCCACTCGTTGAAGTGGAGAACATAAAAGAAAAGGTAACTTCGGTTCGCGATACTATTGAAACGACTCGCCAGAGTCTTGAACAAACCCAGACGGATCACGAAAAGAGAGAACTTGAGCAACAACTTCAAGCCGCTAACCAGGAAATAGAACAACTCCAGGCTCAACTCAATGCTGTTCCGATTCGTTGGTTAGAGGTGTACGAACATCGCCCTTTGCTCGAACAGGCGCTCCGAGATAGTCAAGAACGTCTTTTAATTATTTCACCCTGGATTCGACAAAAAGCGACAAATAAGTGGTTAATTCAACAGTTAGAGAAACTTCTCAAACGGGGAGTCAAGGTTTTTATTGGATATGGCTTAGGAGCAGATGACAATCAGAAAACCCGCGACAAAAAAGCAGAAAAAGCGATAAAAAACTTAGAGCAGCAGTACGATAACTTTTGTCTCAAGCGTTTGGGCGATACCCACGCCAAAATCCTTATACAGCGCTTTGCGCTGTAATAAAGTACAGTAAATAAAAGTCCCCCTTTTTAAGGGGGATTTAGGGGGATCGACAATGTACCGCATAGCAGAGCAAACTGCTGTATCTGACTCCAAGTTTGCTATTGTCACCAGTTTTAACTGGCTGTCATTTAAGGGAGATCCCAACCGCACATTCCGGGATGAACGGGGAACATTAGTATCGGATTCGCAGAAAATTCAGGAATTATTCGACAAAGAGATGAAGCGATTTTAACAACTTGGGGTTCGTGCGTAGTTCGTAGTAAGGGAACCTTAGCCCTAGCTTTTGTTAGGTAACATACATCAACCCCACCGACGGAATTGACACAGCTAAAATAGAATAAATCGGCAATTAATCACCAATTTCATAAATACTGTAACCCTTAATTGAAAATAAACATAGCACCCTCTTGGATTTGAGATTTAGGAATCAAGGATAACTTGGTGGGTTACGGCGGATAGATCATTCAATGGTTCGTTTCCGTGGGTTGAGTACCGCCTAACCCACCCTACTGTTGTGGCACACCTTATTTGGTGGATTAGAATTGTAGGGGCGCAAGGCTTGCGCCCGGTTTAAACGTCAAATCTATTCCACAATTTTAGCTGTGTCAGTCCACTACGGGTTAAGGTTTATCTATGTAGGTGTGCCAAGTCACTACAAACGTAAACTTTTATAAAGCTTTATCCTCTCACCCAAGCCTAGTGGTACGATGAACAACTAAAGCTAGGGGTGCCTGAGCAACCAGGCTGAGATTACACCCTGAGAACCTGAGACTGGTTAAGACCAGCGGAGGGAAGCGGTTTATTAAAAGGAATCTAAATATGAGATCAGAATGGGTCGCCAAGCGGCAAGGACAGGGTAATGTTACACAAATGCACTACGCCCGCCAAGGTCTGATTACTGAGGAAATGGATTATGTCGCAAGGCGGGAAAACCTTTCGCCAGAATTGATTCGGGATGAAGTGGCGCGGGGGCGCTTGATTATTCCCGCCAATATTAACCATACCAACTTAGAACCGATGGCGATCGGCATCGCCTCTAAGTGTAAAGTTAATGCCAATATCGGTGCGTCTCCCAATTCGTCTAATATTGACGAAGAAGTCGCTAAGTTGAACCTAGCGGTTAAATATGGCGCGGATACCGTGATGGATTTATCCACCGGGGGCGGAAACCTGGATGAAATCCGCACCGCGATTATCAACGCTTCCCCTGTACCGATTGGTACGGTACCCGTGTATCAAGCCCTGGAAAGCGTTCACGGTACGATAGAAAACCTGACCCCGGATGATTTTCTCCAGATTATTGAGAAACATGCCCAGCAGGGTGTTGATTACCAAACGATTCACGCGGGACTTCTAATCGAACATCTACCCTTGGTGAGAAATCGCCTCACCGGGATTGTCTCTCGCGGTGGCGGTATCCTGGCGAAGTGGATGCTGCACCATCATAAGCAGAATCCTCTCTATACCCACTTCGACGATATTATCGAGATTTTCAAGAAGTACGATGTCTCGTTCAGTTTAGGTGATTCCCTGCGTCCAGGTTGTACTCATGACGCCTCTGACGAAGCGCAACTAGCCGAACTGAAAACCCTGGGACAACTGACTCGTCGCGCTTGGGAACATGATGTGCAAGTGATGGTGGAAGGTCCCGGTCATGTGCCGATGGATCAAATTGAGTTTAATGTCAAGAAGCAGATGGAAGAGTGTTCCGAAGCACCGTTCTATGTGTTAGGACCTTTGGTGACTGATATTGCTCCCGGTTATGACCATATCACGTCTGCGATCGGGGCAGCTATGGCGGGGTGGTATGGGACAGCGATGCTGTGCTATGTGACGCCGAAAGAACACTTAGGACTACCGGATGCTGAAGATGTGCGAAATGGCTTAATTGCCTATAAAATTGCTGCCCATGCTGCTGATATTGGACGCCAACGTCCCGGCGCACGAGACCGAGATGATGAACTCTCCCGCGCCCGTTATAACTTCGACTGGAATCGCCAGTTTGAGTTGTCACTAGACCCCGACCGGGCAAAAGAATATCACGACGAAACGTTGCCAGCAGATATCTATAAAACGGCTGAATTCTGTTCAATGTGTGGACCCAAGTTCTGCCCGATGCAAACCAAGGTTGATGCGGATGCGTTGACCGAATTGGAGAAGTTCTTAGCCAAAGAACCTGTTAAGCAAAGTTAGCCTTGAATTATAACACATAGAACAAAAGGGTGGGTGATGCCCACCTTTTTCATTTGTTATAATTAAGACTTAAGACTTATCCATTCTTTCGGGGTTTCGGTCAAAATAGTGACTAGCAAGTTATGAATCATCATGCTTAAAGCTGTGTCAGTTCATCAATATCAGGGTAGCTACTATTTATTGTGCCGCATCTCTAGACCGTTAACCCTTGTTTAAATCGAATCGTCAACGTAGAAGGTTAAAAAAAAATCTGACTAGAGGAATTGTCAGTATCATCAGATGGCTGGCAAAACTCGGTAAAGGTTTATATAACACGATCGCGTCGCTGCGATCGCATCAGCCGCATCAGTCCTCCTCTACTCCACCCCCGATGCAAGCGGCACCCTTACCTGGCAACGAAGCAGAAAGGCTCAAGGCTCTTCAGGGATACAACATCCTTGATACATTGCCCGAACAAGACTTTGATGACATGACGATGTTAGCCTCGCACATCTGTGGGACTCCCATCGCCCTGATTAGCCTGATTGATCAAAATCGCCAGTGGTTTAAGTCAAAAGTTGGCATCGAGGCGCAAGAAACACCCAGAGACCAGGCATTTTGCGCTCATGCTATTCTGAATCCGGAAGATATCATGGTTGTACCCAATGCCTTAGAAGACGAGCGGTTTGCCGGGAACCCTCTGGTAACGTCTGATCCGAATATCCGATTCTATGCGGGCGCTCCTTTAGTAACTGAAGATGGTTTTCCCCTGGGAACCCTGTGTGTGATTGACCAGATTCCTCACGATCTCACACCGCAACAGATCAACGCCCTACAAGCCCTCAGCCGTCAGGTGATTAACCAAATGGAACTACGGTTGAATATAACTCGGTTAAATCGCCAAATTGCTCGACGCCGGGAAGTCGAAGCCAAACAGCGTGTCTCAGATCAGCAAGTCGTCGAACTCCTGGAAAGCATGACTGATGGGTTTTTTGCCTTGGATAGACAATGGCGATTTACCTACGTTAATCAAGTCGGCGCTCAAATTTTACAGCGCCAACCTGAAGAATTACTGCGTCAGAATATCTGGGACACTTTTCCCGATGCGGTGGGTTCAAAATTTGATCGGCAATATCACAAAGCAATGGATCAACAGACTCCTGTCACCTTTGAAGCCTTCTACCCACCGATCAGATGCTGGTTTGAAGTGCGGGCTTTTCCCTCCTATGAAGGACTCTCGGTTTTCTTTCATGACATTACCCAACGCAAGCAAACCGATGCGGCTTTAAAACGGGAAAAGCAAAAAGTTGAGAACTTATTACTCAATATTTTGCCCCAACCCATTGCCAAGCAGTTGCAACATGAGCCAGGATTAATCGCCCAGAAACATGAAGATGTGACAATTTTATTTGCCGACTTGGTAAAGTTCACTCAACTAGCGGGTCAGATTTCTCCCCAAGAACTGGTTAGCTTGCTCAATATGATCGTTTCTACGTTTGATCGATTGGCACAAAAGCATGGTTTGGAAAAAATTAAGACCATTGGGGATGCTTATATGGTGGTTGGTGGACTGCCTACTCCTCAGAGTAACCATGTCGATGCGATCGCGCAAATGGCACTGGATATGCAACAAAGCCTTGAACAAATCAATACCTCAACGGGTAAGAATTTTCGTTTGCGGATTGGGATTAACACTGGAGTCGTTATTGCTGGCGTCATTGGCACAACTAAGTTTAGCTATGACATTTGGGGTGACGCGGTGAATATCGCTAGTCGCATGGAATCTCGCGGTCAACCGGACAAAATTCAGGTGACTGAGATAACGTATCAGCGCTTGCGAGACAAGTATGAGTTAGTCGAACGGGGGTTTATCCGGGTTAAAGGCAAGGGTAAGATGAAAACCTATTGGTTAATTAGTAAAAAGCCGTCAATTGTACAACAGTAAGAAGTAGGCGAACCGCTCGCACTCCTATTCCCTTCTACCTTCTGCCTTCTACTATAAATCGTGACCAATTTGAGGGTTAATGGATGTCTCACAATCTACAGAGGAAGCAGGAAAACTGAAGGATATCGCTAACACCATACCAGACAGAATTAAGAACATGAGCCAGGATTTGCGGCGTTGGTGTTCATCGGATTGCGTCTGTTCATCCATTAGCCAATTCCACAGTAGGAAGCACAGACTGACTCCGGGTTCTAGGTTGGATTTGAATAACCAGCCGATGAGGTTAGGAATTAGGAATTCGGCTAATAGCCAGAGTTTCTTTTTCCAGGTTTTGGATGTTGGGGATTTCATGGTTTGACCTCTTTGGATTTAGGCTTATGAGGTCTAGTCTGGCGATGGAATAAATAGATTGAAAACTGGAAGTAAATAGTTAGAAAAAGTTATTTGATTGATTGGTGTGGTGGTAAATTGCAGTTATAGCAGTAGACACATCGATTAGGACAAACGAACTGTTGTTCCAGACGTTGCATGCAACGTCTCTACTAAATGATGCGTCTTAACCGCTATGGCGATTACTATAATTGTCTGTCAATAGGGGGAAATGGTTTATAAATAGTCGGAAATAATTGGAAATAGCTGCAAATAGTAGGTTTTGTTTTTTTTGTGTTTCTGCTGACAATTGACATCGGTTTTGCTACGTTAAATGTAGGGGCGCAAGGCTTGCTATCTAAGTCAAGTTAAGCCACAATCTCCTTCACCATCAGCTTAAGCCAGCCCTCACCCCCAGCCCCTCTCCATCCCCCCTAACCCCCCTTTGAAAGGGGGGAATAAAGGGGAGAGGGGAGCAAGAGGGGAGCAAGAGGGGAACAAAAAGGGATTAAGCCGCTAACTTTGAACGGTATGTGACACAACGAAGGGAGGTAATTTTTGACCCTTTGCTTCATTCAAGGGAACCTAGTTTTGAGTGAGAGATTGTGTAGGGGCGGGTTTCACTACTATCTTTTTGGTTGCATCCAGATGTGACTAAACCCGCCCCGATTCAGGTTTCTAGACTTTCCCTAAAAAATTAGGCTTTGAAGGGAGACGGGAGGGGGATAAAAGCGGGTTAGGGGATGAGGGTGAAAATGTCAAAAACCGAGGGTTAACACTATGAATTACAATCAAAACTTTCTGCACGATATCAACCAGCAGTTATTTCCACGAGATATTACCGATAAAAATCTCAGAAAACGCATCTTCTTTCCGCTGCGGTTTCAGCGTCGCGAATCTCAGCCGTCTCATGTAGAAATCGCTAAACAAATGAGTCAGACAGAACCGTTACATGGGGTTCATTGTCAAACCTCAATTAATACAACGGTACAAAATGTAATTCGGCGGCTGGTGGAGGTATTTGGTGAGGAAATGGCACAAGATGGCGTGAATACAGCGCCGTTAATTCAGCGACAACGGGGTAAAAAGGGCGCGTGGGAGGTGGTGTATCAGTGGTTGTGGGAGGATAAGTTTCCCCGATGGCAATTGGATTGGATTTGGCAGGGGTTGGTAAAGCAGGCGGATTCTCCAGCAGATTGGATTCGATTTACTCCGGTTAAGCCGGGGGATAAAAAATTAGTGGTTCCTGTGGGGAAGACGCGAGAACAACCTGTGATTGGCTTGAATATTCCCTTAATGATACATATTGATTTAGAGTGTGATGCGGGACATTTATTATTACTGAATCGCGGCAGTGAGAGTCAGTATGTAATGTGTCCATCAGCCGCGTTTGCGCCAAGGAATCAACTCACCGGAGAAACAATTCTCATGCCTCAGCTTGGGGCAATTTGTGAACAGGATAAGATTAAGTTTGATAGTACGGGAAAAGAAGAGTTTCTGGGGATTGTGCTGAATCGCTGGTTAGAGTTTCCCTGGTTAAAACCAAATGAGGAGGAACCTGCACCGATTTGGGATACTGAACGGTTGCATCAATTGTGGGTTAATTTGGAAGGAGAGGAAAATTGGCGGGGGTTTTATCAGGCGTTTGAGGTGGTGGAGGTGTAGATACTTCTCTAACCCTTCTGACACACGGGAATTCAATTTCTCCCCGCTTTTAAAGGGGATCAGGGGGGGATAAACGACTAAAATTTAATCATTTCTGTTCAATATTTTGTTTATGTAAACGTTCTGAATACCGAGGATAAACACCAATGGACGAACAACGAATGACTGCCTATCTCAATTTGATTCAATCCCTGTTAACTTGTCCCGATGGGGAAGAACTTTCCTTATTACAGGCGAACGCTGAATTAGTGGATGAGGAGTTCGTGCAGGTAATGAAAGCAGTTGCGGCACAAATGGCAGAGGCGGGAAATGAGAATGCCGCGAATTGGTTACTCGATTTAGCCGGAGAATTATCCGAAATGCTTGGGAGTTACTTAACCTATGCAAACTCCGAAGACTATCTCGATTTTTTAATGCTTATATTGCAGGTACTGATCGATGAAAACAATCCTCAATTAATATATATTTTACTGCTAATAAACATAGATAAAATCAATGAAAAATTAGCCTATACTTTAACGGCATGGGCAAGGAATGAATTAGCGGGAATTGATCCAGAATTAGCCGAACCTATTGCTAAACATATTTTCTATTTCAGTAATTTAGTTATACAGTTTCCCTTTGGAAATATCGCCAGTAATAAAGAAATCGCTATTGCTGGGTATCAAGCAGTTGCTACTCTTGTTACCCAGTCAGATTTTCCCAAAGAATGGGCAATGACTCAACACCATCTGGCTATCGCCTACTATGAGAGAATTCGCGGGAATAGGGCAGAGAATATAGAACGGGTGATCGCACATCTTCATAATGCCTTACTTGTCTATACTCAGTCAGATTTTTCCCAAGCTTGGGCAGCTATTCAAAACAATCTAGCGATTGCCTATTGTGAGAGAATTCGCGGGGATAAGGCAGAAAATATAGAAGTAGCGATCGCACATTATCATAACGCCTTACTTATCTATACCCAGTCAGACTTTCCCCAAGATTGGGCAGGTATCCAAAACAATCTAGCCAATGCCTATAACCAGAGAATTCGGGGGGTTCGGGCAAAAAATCTGGAAGACGCGATCGCACATTATCATAACGCCTTACTTGTCCGTACCCAGTCAGACTTTCCCCAACAATGGGCAATGACTCAAAACAATCTAGCTATTACATACTCTGATAGAATCCGGGGAGATAAGGCAGAGAATATAGAAGAAGCAATCGCACATTATCATAATGCCTTACTTGTCTATACTCAGTCCGACTTTCCCCAACAATGGGCAGGTACTCAAAACAATCTGGCTCTTGCCTACTATCATAGAATTTGGGGGGATAAGGTAGAGAATATAGAAGAAGCGATCGCACATTATCATAACGCTTTACTTGTCTATACCCAGTCAGACTTTCCACAAAAATGGGCAATGACTCAAAACAATCTAGCTCTTGCCTACAATCATAGAATTCGTGGGGATAATGCAGAAAATATAGAAGAAGCGATCGCACATTATCATAACGCCTTACTTGTCTATACCCAGTCAGACTTTCCCCAAGATTGGGCAATGACTCAAAATAATCTGGCTTTTGCTTACCGTGATAGAATTCGCGGGGATAGGGTAGAGAATATAGAAGAAGCGATCACTCATTATCATAACGCCTTGCTTGTCTATACCCAGTCAGACTTTCCACAAAAATGGGCAATGACTCAAAAGGATATAGCTACTGCCTACTGTAAGAGAATTAGGGGGGATAAGGCAGAGAATATAGAACGTGCTATCACTTATTGTAATAATGCCTTGCTTGTCTATACCCAATCAGACTTTCCCCATGATTGGGCAATAACTCAACACACTCTAGCTACTGCCTACTGTGATAGAATTTGCGGGGATAGGGCAGAGAATATAGAAAACGCAATCGCACATTTTCAGAAGGCTTTACTTGTCCATACCCAGTCAGACTTTCCCCAAGATTGGGCAATGACTCAACATAATCTGGGGAATGCCTACTATCATAAAATTTGGGGTAATCGGGCAGATAATATAGAAAAAGCAATCGCACATTATCATAAAGCCTTGCTTGTCTATACCCCTGATAACTTGCCAATTAAGTGCTTCAATACTAGCCAAAATTTAGGCAGCATCGCTTGGGATAATCACGATTGGAAACTGGTAATTCAAGGTGATAAATTAGCAATAAAAGCGATCGAACAAAGCCGTAATTGGATTATTGATGAAGAACGCCGCCAAGAAATTATAGCGGAGTCTATTTATGTCTATGATAGGATAGTGAAAGCTTATCTGAATATCGGGAAAATTGGCAAAGCTTTAGAATATACTGAACGTTTCCGCTGTCAACGCTTAGTCGAATTAATGGCAAGTGATGTCCTTAACCCAGGGGCAGAAATTACTCCAGAAGTTCAAGCGTTGTTAATCGACTATGAGGAACTACAGCAGCGGATTAATAGCCTACGGTTTAGTTCTCAAACAGAAGCGACGCCAGCATTAACCGGGAGTCGTCGATTGCCGGATGGGGAAGCACTAGCAGCAAACCAAGCAGAAATTCAGAAATTAGAGGAACAAAAACAACAGATTTGGAAACAACTGCGCCGTTATGACCCCGTATTAGCGGGACAAATTGAGGTAGAACATCTGAAGTTAAACCAGATGCAGGAGTTAATCCCAAATGACACCACTGCCTTGCTGAGTTTCTATACCACGAATGACGATACCTATATTTTTATCCTACTTAAGGATCAGAGTCCGCAAGTCTATACCTGCCAAGGACAGGGATTTGAAACATTCCAGAATTGGATAACTAAAAAATGGTTTATACCCTATCATTGGGCAAATAAAGAATGGCAAGAAAACATAGAAACGTTTCTCCAAGAACTTGCCCAGCGTTTGCAGTTAAAGGATTTGATTTCTCAATATCTCACCGGAATTGAGGAATTAATTATTGTGCCTCATTTGCGTTTACATCAAATGCCCTTTGCCGCTTTGCCGATTGATAGGATGGAGACGTTCCACCAGGATGAGACGTTCCACCGGAACGTCTCTACAAGCGTAGGGAATGAGGGAAAAACACGGGTATATGGAGAGACACGGGGGTTAGTGATTGGCAAAAAATCTCAACCCAAAGTAACCGTAACTCCCACAACCTATTTAGGCGATTTATTCCGGATTCGGATTGTACCAAGCTGCCAAATTCTCTACTATTGCCAGCAACGCCCGCCAATCCCAAATCAGCCGACAATGGGTATTGTTGAAGATGCCACAGAAGACCTACTTTTCAGCCGCTACGAATGCGAAACCCTTGCCCAATCCTACGGTGTTTCTGCTGACAAACGCCTGCAAGGGCGCAAGGCGACAGTAACCGAATATCAAACCTTAGCCTCACAGGTGCAAATTCTCCACTCTAGCCATCATGCCACATCGAATCCCACACAACCCCTAGACTCTTATTTAGTATTAGGGGATGGTTCTCTAACCCTGAGTCAACTCATCAGCCCCGGTTGGCGAATGCCCAATTTATCTGATGTCTTTGCCTGCTGCTGCGAAGTCAATTTTAGTGTTAACAAACTTACCGATGATTTACTCAGTTTAGCCACAGGATTTCTCTGTGCTGGAGCCAGGAGTGTGGTGAGTACGCAGTGGTCGGTAGAGGACTTAGCCAGCGCCCTGTTAGCGATTTTTTACTACAATTTTCGTCAGGCGGGGATGAGCCGTTCTCAGGCATTGCAGCAGGGGCAGATTAAACTGCGGAATTTAACCGGAGAGGAGTTTGCCAGGAATTATCAAGGGGAGATTGGCAAGTCGTTGCAACAGCAGCATGATCAGGCGATGATTCGGCGGAATGATGCCAACGTTAAGGGTGATGTAGCTGAGTGCCAGAAGTGGCGGGATTTAGCGGATAAGATTCAGGTACAACAGCAGCGTTTGCAGTTGTTGGCGCAGGAGAAGCAGCCTTTTTCTCATCCCTATTATTGGGCAGGTTTTGTCTCTCAGGGATTGGCTTGATGATTGTCATTTGTCATTTGTTCTAGATTTTTCACGGGAAGTCTAGAAACTATTGTAGAGACGCGCTTTTGAAGCGTCTGGGCGGGTTTAGTCACATCTGGATGCAACCGAAAAGATAGTAGTGAAACCCGCCCCTACACACATTGCCCCAAATACCGTGAAAAGTCTGGTCATTTGTTCTACTCGCTCCCCCAGCTCCCAGACGTGCCATGGCACGTCTCTACACCGCTTCCCCCTCACAGCATTACTTATTCAGCAAACTCTACTGATGTAGGCGCTGCTGATAACGTTGTTGGATATCCTGAATCGTAAACACCGCTTGAAACGCTAACCCAACCGACTGGTAAAACTCAGCACCGCCTTGCTGTCGGTCAACTAAAGCTAGCACCTGATCCACTTGATACCCCGCCTCTCGCAGCCGCTCAACGGCTTTCATTGCCGATTTTCCCGTGGTTACCACATCTTCTAACACCACAACCTTGGCTCCGGCTGGCAGATTCGGACCCTCGATATATGCCCTTGTACCATGTCCTTTGGCTTCTTTACGGATAATTAAAGCGGGAATAGGTCGATTTTCTAGAGCTGACACCACACTCACGGCGCTGACAATCGGATCAGCGCCCAAGGTTAAACCTGCAACAGCTTGAGTATCTTGGGGAAGGAGAGACAGTAGCAATTGTGCGATCGCTAATCCTCCCTGAGGATGCAGTGTCACCTGTTTACCATTAATGTAATAGGAACTGCGCTGTCCCGATGAGAGAACAAAGTCGCCCTCTTGATAAGCCAGTTGACAAAATAAATCCAGCAGTAACTGGCGCTCTTGGGTTAATTGGGGTGAAGTATCCAGAGAAAGCAATGGTTTACTGTTGTCAGCCATGATAGTCAGATGGTGAAAATCCAATCACTACTATACTGAATTCAAATATCAGAATATGATTGAGGAAAAGTGAGGCGAAGAATTATGAATAAGGGGTTGAGGATATGGCTCAGGGGTTTGGTCGTTGCGGCGTCCACAGTAGTAGCTAGCACAGCACTGGCACAAACCGAACCCTCAGACTTTGAACCAGTCCGCCTAGATACCATTCCAAACACATTTGAGCGAGCGTTTTTCAATGAATCGGGAACGTTTTACGAAAACCGCAGTCTTGGGCGTCAGCTCGAATATATCATTGGTCCGGGTGGAATAGGGAGTGCGGGATTTCCAGATTTGGAACTGGAGCGAGATGCCGAATTGATTAATATTCTCTACGAGGATGCATTAAACCGACAGTTTGCCAGTGATCCAGTGATTCGTACTCCGGATTTACCGAATCCCTTCGACACCTCGGTGCGGTTATTGCCTGTCTCGGCTCGCTTTAGACCCCAAGGCAGCCCCCGAATTGAAGGGACTGAGTTTTTCTTTGAAGCTCCATGACCACGGTAGCGGCTTCATATAAGCCACTTGAGCGGGGGAGGATGTCAAAACAAAATCCAGGGTGCAGGAGTTGAACCTGCCTAGGGCGAATTATGAGTTCGCTGCCTCAACCGCTCGGCCAACCCTGGTTAATCGGTCTCTCTCTATATTATAGTAATCGGAGTTGGAAGCAACCGTTGAGCTAGTCCTGATGCTCATTGCCTATTGGAGAAGAATGCTTCTAGTACAAAGAGATACCGGGGCAGAGGGCAGACGACTGCACTTGTTTATGTTATCGGCTTTGTTGCCTATTGTTAAGGAGTGGGTATTTGCAGCCAAGCCGCACAGGGAGAATAATGGTGATGCTGGGAGATTCAGATAGCGATCGCGCCGCCGATCCAGTGTCTTAATTAAATGCAACATTTGCCATCAACTTTTTTTACATCAACGCGGCGACAAAAACTAAAATGGAGAGGACTGCTCCGTGGAGTAATCTAGTCCTGAGATTTATGATAATGCTGTATAAAGGTCTGTGAGCTGTCATCTGGCTTTATGCTATTCTTGACAAATCTTGCCCACCTGATGATAGGTGCGGGGGTATTACCTCCAGCGTTAGTGTAAGCTGTCACTTGTCTCGATGCACTATAACCATAAGTCGTGTTACTCTTCTTCTATAACTTGAATCAGTAATGAAATTCAACTCGACTGTAGCACTCACTCTGATTCTGCTGGCAATGATGTTAGGTGCCGGCTTTGTGAGTGCCATGTGGGGATTTTCCCTAGGTCATGAAGCTCTTAAAGGTGTGACTCAGCCCGATGTTCGCCCGACGAAGAAGCTGGCAAATAACCAGGAGGTTGAGCCGGGTGACAAAGAGGTTGCGCTGTTGAGTGAACGGGAGATCCTGGTCAACGTTCATGCCTATATCCATGACCAAGACAAGGATGAAGATTCTAATTCCGATAATAACGACTCTGAGTCAAAGAGCCAGACTGAGACGGATAAGCCAGACGAGTCAGCCGCAGAGAATCAGCAATCTGAAGGTGAAGACGAATCGTCTGAATCGGATGTATTTGACACAGAGACATCGTTTACCAGTAGTGGCTCAAATCAAAATTTACCCCTCAAAAGCCAGGATCGGGGGGTCACGTTGGAGGTTCGTTCCGCCAATCTTCAGGGAGGCTCGTTGTTGCTGGATGTTAGTTTGAAGAATGAGGGCGATAATCCGGTTCGATTTCTTTATAGTTTTTTAAATGTTACCGACGACAAAGGTCGAGCGTTGAGTGCGATCACCGAAGGATTACCGGGAGAATTACCGTCAAATGGTGAGGAATTTTCGGGTACGGTGAGTATTCCTACAGCATTGCTGGATGACGCCAAGGCGCTTTCGTTAACCCTAACTGATTATCCCGATCAAAAGCTGAAGCTGAAAATGTCCGAAATCCCTGTCGCCAGGTAAATGGTAACGGAGCAGGTTGGGATCATTAAGCATGAAAGCATATAAAATTCCAGTAGGTTGGGTAGAGCGATCGCCAAACCTAAACGGTTAACCCTAATGTTGGGTTACTCTACCCTTCGAGTTCTCCTATTCGAGTTCTCCTAGGCGAGTACGAGAAGGTTCCGCCTACGTCTCTCAACTCAACCGACAAAGGTAATATGCTCCCAGCAGGTTTAGTGCAAATGTTTTTCTTACGTTCGGTTCTATTGCTCGCTGTATGTTAAACGGTATTTGTCAATCAATACAGTCCCCTAGAAAGAGGCTGTCTGTGAAGTACCGTTGTGGATCTGCTCAAAGAAGCAGTAGAACTGCTTTTGCTGGTTACCTGCTACCGTTCTTATGGTTGCCCACTTAATTTTTCTGACTGCGAGTGCTTCTACTCCCCTTACCAGCCGGGACATGCTATTGCGATTATTATTAGTCCTGCTCTTGATTGCCATCAATGCTTTCTTTGTCACGGCTGAATTTTCTATGGTTTCGGTGCGGCGATCGCGGATTAACCAATTGGTTGATGCGGGGGATGTGCAAGCGAAGACCGTTCAATCCTTACAACAGAGCATTGAGCGTCTACTCTCAACGACTCAGTTAGGCATTACTCTATCCAGTTTAGCCTTGGGCTGGATTGGCGAGAATACTGTCGCCGTTTTCGTTGCTGCTGTACTGACTAAATTGCCTTTACCCCCAGAGATGGTTCAAGGAATGGCTCATTCTCTGGCGATTCCGGTGGGATTTTTCCTGATTGCTTATCTGCAAATTGTTCTCGGTGAACTCTGCCCGAAATCTGTGGCGCTGCTGTATTCTGAAGAGTTGGCTCGGTTTTTGGGTCCTCCGAGTCTGGTGATTGCCCGATTTTTCAATCCGTTTATTTGGATTTTGAACCAATCAACGCGCTGTTTATTACGGCTGGTTGGTGTGCAATATACGGGAGGATGGTGGAATAACCAAGTGACTCCGGAAGAGTTACAGTTAATTATTACCACCGAGCGGGAATCCACGGGTTTAGAAGCCGAAGAACGAGAGTTACTGAATAATGTCTTTGAATTTGGCGAAGTTTTGGCAACTGAGGTCATGGTTCCACGCACCAGTATTGATGCCATTTCCAGTACAGCAACGGTGCAAATGGTGTTAGAAGAAATTGCCAATACCGATCATTCTCGCTATCCGGTAACGGGGGAATCTCTGGATGATATTCGCGGGATTATCCATTTTAAAGAGTTAGCTAAACCCTTATCGGAGCGAAAATTAACCTTAGATACACCGATTGAACCCTGGATTCGTCCCGCCCGATTTGTCCCGGAATTTACCCCCTTGAGCGAACTCCTACCCTTGATGCAGCGATCGCATTTGGCAATGGTGATGGTGGTGGATGAGTTTGGTGGTACGGCTGGCTTGGTGACGCTGAAGGATTTGGTGGCGGAAATTATTGGGGATAACCCCGAACCGGAAAGCCCCGAAGAAGTACCGATCCAAATTGTGGATGAACAAACCTTTTTAGTTCAAGCCCAAATGGATTTAGAAGAAGTTAACGAACTTTTGGATTTAAATTTACCGGTAACCGATGAATATCAAACCTTGGCGGGTTTTTTATTATATCAGTTCCAAAAAATTCCGCTACAAGGGGAAATCTTAAATTATGAAAATCTAGAGTTAAAAGTTATCTCCGCCGCAGGACCCCGCCTGAACCGAATTCGCATTCATCGGTATGAACCTACAACGGTTCCGGTTGAAGATTTGCCTGAAACAGATGTGACCTCAGACATTACTTCAACTGAGAATACAGCGAATGAACCCCAAGGTGATACGCCAGATGCTTCTACTAATGATTCAGAATAATGGCAAAAGCGATTGAGTAAAGGGCGACCCGATCCAATTAGGAGTTGCTGAATAAGTCTTGTAGTGCAGGGGAAGCCGAGGGAGCAGGGGGAGCAGGGGGAGCAGGGGAAGCTGTAATACTGTTTCCTGTTCCCCAGAATTTAGAATTCAAACACAGGCATAAGTTGTAACATACCTAATCCTAACTCCTTAACCGAGAGCGATCGCGCTTCAAAGAATGCCATCATATCCTTGGGTTGAGGATTACCACGGGAAGCACCTTTGAGTCCTCTGGCGATAATTAACCCGCAGTAGCCCTTCGTTTTTAGACACCGTTTTTCCCAATGTTCACGATTCGCCGTATGAGTCGGATCAGCTTCGGGAAACTCACCAAATAGGTATAGATGATTATCTCCTGTTTGCAAAATGCCCAAATCATAGCGATCGCCAACTAGAGGATCTTCTCCAGGGTTAAAGCCAATCCCCTTGAGTCCCCCGGCTGTTTGAATTTGCTCGATTAACACTTTGGCTTTTGGGCGAGTGGTTTGAATTAACACCACAGGTAACCCTTCTCCTAGGGGCGGGGCGTCTTGAGACTGATAAAAATCAATATCCTCCTGTAGCAGTGCTATACTCTCCCAGGGCATCATCCCCAAACTAAGATAGGAATCTTTCGGGATTAAGTCATCCCGTAGCGGAAGTTCCAGTTCCTCCTCATCCTCATCCTCATCCCAGTCCTCGTCATCCATATCATCATCAATCACCATCTCCCATAACTCAGAGGCTACCTCGGGTCGTGTAGACACTTTAATAGACGCGATTGATTTTGACTCCGTATCATCCTCTTCCGTATCTACAGGGATAGGGATGCGGAAGCGCTTGTTCATCGCTGGAAAATCATCCGCCGCTAATTTTCGGGATGATCCTTGGAAAAATCGATGTAGGGCTTCCAGCGCCA
Source organism: Coleofasciculus sp. E1-EBD-02 (assembly GCF_040218245.1). Taxonomy (NCBI): domain Bacteria; kingdom Bacillati; phylum Cyanobacteriota; class Cyanophyceae; order Coleofasciculales; family Coleofasciculaceae; genus Coleofasciculus; species Coleofasciculus sp. E1-EBD-02. Next base: position 36,497 of record NZ_JAVJQN010000008.1, read on the forward strand.
TATAGGTAAGTAGGGCTTCTTCCTCATCCAGGAAGGGGCGCATTCCCTCTAATGGATGCACCGCACCAAAACTCGGTAAAATCTCTTCAACGGATAAATCGGCTAAATCTACATCCTCATCATCTTCAAAGTCCTCATCCGCTGCTTGATAGGTAATAAACAAGCAATCTTGTCCCAAAAATGCCTGTTCCATCGCCTCAACCGATTCCTGATTGACGACCGACTCCCGAAACCGTTGCAGTGAATCTAAGGAGCGATAGAGCAGAATTCCATACTCCACACCCAGCATCCCCATAACCGAGACGTAAAACTCACCCACATCCCAGCGATTTAATTCCACACTCAGGATCTGATGGTCAGCCAAGATATCCCAAGGCGCATCCAGCCAAATCTCATACGCCTTACCGATCAATAGATCCGCATACTTCGGGGGTAACGGCGGCTGGCGCTGGAGGGCAATTTCCTCAAACCCGCGAAATAACTCATCAATCAGGGGTAAATCAGGGACATAATCGATCGCAATCTCCAACTCTTGCAGCACCCCGCGCAATAAAAACTGAACTTCGCGATCGCGTACCACAATTTTAGAGGGACGGGCGGGTCGAGCCGGACTTTGGGGATGTTCCATGGCTCGCAATAAGGTGCGAACAATCGCTTCAGGTCCCATTTCTGAGGAGACGATATCCATCGCCCGGACAATTCCTTCTGAGCCATCCACCCAAAGAATGCACTCATTATTACCCTCAGCATCAAAATCACCCTGATCGGATACAGTCACTAAAGAACGGCGATCCCCTTCCCAGACGCTGGGTATTTGGGGTAACCGTTTGAGCCGACGACGAGTATTGCGATTGAGAGCAGACATAGGGTATTTGGCAATAAGTGCAAAAACCATGGCAAGTCAGCCATGATCAATAATAGATACTCCTATTAAACCGCAATACCTTCCGGGCTGCGCTTCATTGTTTGGAGAAAGGAGTTCCCAAGAAAATTTTTATGGGGTAAATACACGTTAAGGGGTCAGTCTCGATAAACTTGATCCATAAGCGTGGAACATCAATCGTTCGTCATCCAAGTTTAACCTAACCAGGAGTTACAACATACTCATGACACAAGCAACAACACAGCAACGAGGAATCCAACTGACCGAACAAGCCCTCAAGCATATTGTGGCGCTGCGAGACCAACAAGGACAAGACCTATACTTGCGGGTTGGTGTCCGTCAGGGGGGCTGTTCCGGGATGTCTTACATGATGGATTTTGAAGATCCGAGTAAGGTACGGGATAACGATGAAGTGTTTGACTACGAGGGCTTCAAAATAATATGTGATCCCAAAAGCATCCTGTACCTGTACGGTTTGGTCTTAGATTACAGCAATGCCATGATTGGGGGAGGCTTCCAATTCACCAACCCCAACGCCAATCAAACCTGTGGCTGTGGTAAATCCTTTGGCGTTTAGTTAAAAACGGGGGAATAGGACGGGAGTAGGGGTTTGGTATCCAAACCCCTACTGCATTTAAAATCAGATCGCGGTAAACCTAAAATTGAATCTATGACCGAAACTGTTAATTCTCTGTTCGAGAGTGGCTTAGAACGCTACAACGCGGGTGAGGGACCTGATTCCCTGATTCCTGTATTTAAACAACTGTGCGATCGCTTCCCGAAAAACGCCGCCGCTTGGAGTTGTCTGGCTTGGTTGTATTTGCTGGATGACCAAGCGGAACGGGCATATAAAGTAGCGCTTAAGGGGACGAAAATTGATGCCAATGCGCCCCAAGCACGAGTCAACCTAGCGGTAGCGATGTTGGAAACCGGGCAAACTGGGGTGCGTAAACACATCGACACCGTTAAGCAGATGATGGCGACGGATTCTCAAGTTCGTCAGGATGTCTTTGAGAGTATTGAGGATGGACTGAGTAGGAAGCCTGACTGGGATAGTTTAAAGCGGGTTAAACAATGGTTATCTGATGGGTAACTTTTCACGGCATCTTGGGCGTGGGGGCTGGGTGTCGGGTGTCGGGTGTCGGGTGTCGGGTGTCGGGTGTCGGGTGTCGGGTGTCGGGTGTCGGGTGTCGGGTGTCGGGTGCGGGGTGTGGGAAAATCATACTACAGCTCTCAGGAGAGATAATTAACCTCTCAACAAAATCCGCCCTTGGTCAAATCGGAGGGAATTTTGTATCTCAGATGACCGTTTTGTCGTAATTTCCGAAGATGATTCGACGACTGAACCGACGTTTTCGGCTCGGCTTCTCGATACACTAGAGAAAGTCATTAGCTTTTCGCGGGGAAGCCCAGCGCTGTATGCGGAGCATCAGCGTCGGGTAGTTCACGATCAACCAATGACATAAGACCAATGACTAATGACCAATAACCTATGACCCAAACACTGTTAGTTGGTCTAAAGGCAGACCAGTTCCGTCATCCCCTTGATTTCCAAGCCACCCAAGCCTTGAAGCAGTTCCCTGGACTGGACTTGATGGTGCGAAATCTCCTCGGACCCTTGGCGGAACAATTCTTTTACCTGAATAATATTGCTGCTAGTGTTTTGGTGGGAGAAAATCAGCTACCCCACCTGCATAATTTACTGCTAGACGCCTGCAAAACCCTGGATTTAGAACCCCCTCAACTATACGTGCAGCAGCATCCCGTGCCAAATGCTTATACCTTTGCCATGCGGGGTAAGCAGCCATTTATCGTCCTGCACACCGCTTTAATCGATATGCTGACCCCTGAAGAAATTCAGGCGGTTATTGCTCACGAATTGGGACATCTCAAGTGTGAGCATGGGGTTTATCTGACACCGCTCAACATTATGATTTTAGCGGCGTCTTTACTGCCAAATTGGGGCGCTGTAATTGCCCAAAGCCTTCAGGAACAGATGCTGGAGTGGTTAAGGTGTGCGGAATTTTCCTGCGATCGCGCGGCGCTGCTGGCAACTCAGAATCCCAGAGTGGTGATGTCGGTGCTGATGAAACTCGCTGGCGGTTCACCAACCCTAGCTCCCCAACTAAACCTCGACGCCTTTATCGCCCAAGCCAGAGCCTATGATGATATCAGTAATTCGGAATTGGGAGAACTGCTCAAATCCGCTCAAACTGCCCAGTTGAGCCACCCCGTCCCCGTGTTAAGGGCGCGGGAAATTGATCAATGGGCAAGTTCTCAAGCTTATCAGTCCTTGCTACAACCGACATCTATTGGCTATAATGAAAAGGTTGCATCCAAGGGCGGATGGCGAAATTGGTAGACGCACCACACTCAAAATGTGGCGACCTCTGGTCGTGAGAGTTCGAGTCTCTCTCCGCCCATTCAGATTCAGAGGTGGTGATCATGACACAACGACTCAAGAGTTGGGAGTCTCCTCGCCGTCAAGGGCGAAATGACAAAGGTAAAGGCGGTTCCGCCAGAGCCAGACAACTGAAGAAGCAACGGCAAATGTTGCGGAAAAAGTTGAAAGAAAGTGGAAAAGCCAAACAACAGAATCAGCAAGGGGGAAGAGAAAAAGACACTCTTCCCTCTTTTTTTAGCTGTAGAGACGTTGCATGCAACGTCTCTACAAAATGATGCTTTTGTCTTCAAAGAAAGCATATTCCACACCGAGCGACTCGTATCGAGCGAAGTCGAGATAAGTCGAGGTGTTGCCTATTGCCTATTCCCTCCCCGCGTAGCGCTATAGCAGTCGCCAGAGTCATTCGGACATCAGATGAATGTCTTTAACTTCTCTGCATGAACAGAACATTCCCTTGAGGAGACAACTGTCGCTGGTGCTGTTGGTAGGCTTGTAACCAAAGGACTCCGGAGACTAATAAAATTGAGAAAATGACAAGATTGAGAATCATTAATCCTAAGGGAAGTGGAGACGTTTTGGGTATGTCTGGATGAGGGAGGGGTTGTTTCTGGAAATGCGGCAAAATAAACGCCGCATTTGGCGGTCTACGATGGACAAATGGAGCCATAAAATAGTCAAGCCACTCGACTAAGGGTTCAGAAATTTTGTGCGTATGCTTGCGCCACATTAATTCACCTGTTTTATGGTTTGTTTCTAGTTCTAAAGGATGTTTACCCGTCAGTAAATGGACAAAGGTACGTCCTAAGGCATAAAGATCCGATTGAGGAACCGCATTACCGTTGATTTGTTCAGGAGGAGTATAACCGGGTGAAAAAACGCCTTCTCCGGTTACATCTTTTCCCATCAGCCGTTGGACAACTGTACCGCTCATTTGGCAAACTGTCCCAAAATCAATTAGCACCAGTTGACCATTGGGTCGCAGCATAATATTCGATGGTTTAATATCCCGATGAAAATATTGTTGTTGGTGCAGCGTATCTAATATATCGAGTAACTGTTTTAGCCATTCAATGGCTTTGGCTTCGGAAATGGGTTGATTATGTTTGAGCCATGCTCGTAAATTTGTCCCCTCCACTTGTTCCATCACCAAGCAATGTAAAGGTCTGGCACGGCGGGAGACAGAAACGGTAAAATAATTGTCTTCAGGTTGAACTTTAGGAATACCTGGATGGTTAAGTTTCTTTAAAATTTCGGATTCTTGTCTGAATAGGCGAACTAAGGTGGAATTGTTCCGGGTTAAAACTTTCAGTACTTTATGTTTTGCTCCTTTGATTGCCGCCTCTGCTGCTAAATCCTGGACTTCAAATATTTTGGTGGGATTGGGTGCGTCTAGGGGTCGAAGGGGTTTCAGCAGCCGATATCGACTGTTGATGGTTAATGGGGTGTCACAGCCTTGGCAGTATTCCAGATACTCAGGATTTTCCCGTTGGTCGCACTTGGGGTTGATACAGTAGCTCATCGGATTTCCAGGGTGGGTTGAGATGACTTCTTAAAATTAACATCTACCTCCCGGAATAAATTAATCTTAGTTCCCTGTTGCCTGTTCCCTGTTCCCTGTTCCCTGTAGTGTAAACAGAGTGACCTCTGGAGGACAGTTGAGTCGTATGGGCAGATCGCTAAAGCCAATCCCACGATTAACATAGAGCTTATTACCTGAGGCGCCATAGCCGTCACTCCAACCATCGACATGTTCCCAGTTTTTAGCCAATGCTAACCAAGACCATTGGGGTGTGAAGGGTAGGCGAATTTGTCCGCCATGAGTGTGTCCAGCAACGGCTACGGGTGCGGTATTGGCAGGTAAAGCCGGAAAGGATTTGGGATTGTGCATCATTACAATCCTGGGATTTGTGGATGGCACTTGCGCGATCGCATCTTTTGGTTGATCCTTGTTTGCCAGATGGGAACCTATGCCGACTAAATAGAAAGAGTCGGTGTTTCCATCACTGAGATTTTCCCCAGAGTTTCCGGGTTGCGGTAATTTGACGGCTTGATTTTCCAGAACCTCTATACCGACGTCTTCCAACGCCGCCTCTAATCGCGCTGCTAAGTTCTCTTTGGGTGGAGTATCTAGGCTAATCATACCGTAGTCGTGATTACCCAATACCGCATAGGTGGGAATATTGGCTTCGGGTAAGGGACGGAGTAAATCAACGATGTTAGCAATTTCTGGGTCTGTGCCTTTAAAGGCATGGTAAATAAAGTCACCGCTAATCAGGACGACACTAGGGCGTTCTTCTATCAGTTTGGCGATACTACGGCGGACAGTCGGGGTATTATCTAGCCACATTCCGTATTGAAAATCTGAAACCAGTCCAATTCGTTGTCCTTGCCAAGCTGTAGGAAGATTGGGAATGACGGCAATTTCTTCTTCTGTGTCGAGGAGATAAGGCTCAACTAAGCCCCAAATTATAAGGAAACAGAATAGTCCGACTAAACCTAAAAGAATATACTTGATTTTTTTCATGGTTCATGGTTCATTGTTGATTGTTCATGGTTCATTGTTGATTGGTAATCCTCGGCTTTTCTGCTCCCAGACGCGCCATGGCGCGTCTCTACAAGTTCCCCTTCCTGTTGCCTAATCAATGCAATATTACTTTGTCAATCGTCGTCTGGTCATCTAAGGGGGTAGCCCGATTGGTAGTTTGGCTGGAGGCGATCGCATCCCAAACCCAGCCGTCATTGTGAATCAGCGCCAATAGCAGCCGTCGGCGTTTGGTGACGTGTTTGGTGGCGTCCCAAAATTGGCGATCGCTAACCGTGGGAATCCCGTGTTTCCTGAGTCGTTCCAGGGGGGGAAGCGGTGGGTTTTCCGAGGCGGGTTCTAAGTAAGCGGATTTAAGGGTTTTCAAATAAGCCGCACTTGCCCGACGTGCTGCACCTAGCGCCGCTGGATCGGGTTGATTGGACGTTTTGACACCATATTCTAAGATAGTTAGCGCTTCATCAAGAGCCACTAAACTCAAAATGATCGAGCGAGAGCGTTCGATGCTGTGGAAATAATGAAGAATCGGGTAAGTTAGATGGCGTTCTCCCTGTTGGGCTAGCATGGGCGTCAAAGCAATTAAATGCTGGTCAAATTGCCCAAAATCTTTGCCATTCCAGGCTCTGACCAGAATTTCGTCAGCCGTACCACCGAGAGCGGAAATATAAACCGCGAGTTGGCGTTGCTGAGTCGCGGCTGAAACCACAGGTAAGAGATAGGCGATTGCCAAGGTAACTAAAAAGAACCCATTCACCGAAGCAATTGCGGTGGCAATTTGCCAAACTGCACCTTGAGGACTATAACTCCCCATGCCTAGGGTAGAGATGGTATAACCGACAAAGTAAATTCTTTCTAACGTAGTGGCGGGCAGTTTTTTCGGCGTTACCACAGCCGTTTCATCGGCGCTAAACAATAATGTCCATCCCGCCCACGTTAAGGTAAACCAAAGCACGGTGACACTAACGATAACTATCCAGCCTGTAACTAGCAATAAACGGTGATGGGAACGCCAGCGATGAATCTTAAGCGCGATTCTCCATAGCCAAGCCGAGAGTCTGCTGGTTAGAGGTCCTCCTCCGCCCACTGTCAGTGTGGTGATCAGGACATCAATGGAGACAATGATGAGAATGAGCAGTCCGGAAATGACTAGCAGAATCGACATAAGGGAAATTAAAACAGTCCATGCGATCGCAGATTACCTCACCCCAAGGAAAAAAACCTGCATCTGAGGGAATAGGTAGGGGTAGGGGTGTGGGGTGTTGGGTTTCGGGTGTGGGGTGTGGGGTGTCGGGTGTGGGGTTTCGGGTTTCGGGTGTCGGGTGTTGGGTGTGGGGTGTCGGGTGTGGGGAAAATCTTTCCTTGAGCCGATAACGTTACACCCACCGTGTTGGGATCAAATCTAAGCCTAGAGAGAGGGGATTCCTGACTAGGGATATGTCTAAGCTGATATTGGTAATGCTATTGGAATTGCAGTCATTGAGAGGTCAACGTAATGGTTCGGGAGTTTTAGGGAAGGGAAAACTATGGCAAATCAGAATTTCCGTGTAGTCGGCTACATTAGTCCAGTCACATACAGCAAACTCAAGGAGTTTATGGAGGCTCAGGCGTTATCTGAAGCCGAAGCGATCGATAAGATTTTATCAACCTATTTGGGAGCAACTCCCCTACCTAAACCCCCGAATGGTTTTGATACAAGCGAAGGTGGCGACTCAACAGCCGAATCATCCCCACCTGTGTCCCCATCAGCGATTCCTAAAGACAAAAGCTTGACTCAGAACCAATTAGCTGAACGCCTGAAGTGCGATACGAAGAAGTTAACCGACATCCGAGGCTATCCTGTGGTTTTATCCGACTACACCAAAACTCGTGATCCACAGGGAATCGCATGGGAGTATGAAGCTGAATTTGATCGCTATTTTCCTCTCGAAGAATGAATAATAAGTAAGTAGGTAGGGACAATAAAAGTTAACGGCTAAGATCGTCATTCGTCATTCGTCATTTGTAAGGGTTTGAGATCTATTTACATAACTTAATTTAGTTGAATTTATTTCCACCAACCTATTTAGTTGGACAAAACTAAAGTTAACGGTTGAGATGAGGGAACAGGGAACAGGGAACGCTTTCCCTGTTCGCATTATCGCAGTTGTTGCTCGGTTAATAATGTATTTACCCAAACGTGATCATCCGCTAATAATGGCGGTATGGGTTCTTGAGTATAATCGATGGCTAAATCATAACTGGCTTGGTCGTATACATTATTCAACAATACCTGTAAGTCTACGAAGGGTTCGCGATCGCCCGACTTCAAGGGTAAGGGAAATGAGGGAATCGTATCTCGTAGATTAAAGGCATACAAATCAGCTTGAGGACGACGATCTCCTCGACTGACTAAAATTCGATAATGAGTTTGACTATTGCTATGATAAATTGGCAAAGGTTTTCCTTTACGCAGTAAATCGATTTCCACTAAATGAGTTGAACTGCCAAATATTTTATTGCGTTTAGTTTCATAGTCTTGGCGACCTTCTCCAGAACGTTTATTAATTGGAGAGAGAATTTCAATGACGGTTACGACTTCACCTGTGGCGACTTCTCGTACTTCTAAATAACCTTGTTTAATGGTTTCGGGTACGGGAACTTGTACTGTCTGGGGTTGAGGTGGGGATGGGGCGACAGCAACATTGGTCATTGGCTGTTCAGTTGTCGTCTGTGAACCTTTGACTGTTAAATCTGGAATACCAACCAGGAGTGATTTTTCGCCAATGGTTTCATACAGACGCACTTCAACCGCAACTCGGTATTTGGGACGCAGTTGAGGAGAAAGTGACCTAGCTAGTTCAACAATTAGCCAGTGATGGACTCCGGGCCAGATTTCTGGGTGTTCTAGGTAAGGGTTCATCCCAGGAAAAGGGTTTGGCATAAAAAACCTCCCTCGGCGTTAGATTCTCGTTGCTTAGATTTTATCGTTGTTTTGTCCTAGCGTTGGGAATTCGCGGAATCAGACAGGTGTTTGAGAATGTCGCTGACTTAAGGCTGGTGGGCAATGCCCACCCTACGGTTTCCGGATGTAATGCGAATCTATTTTGCTTATTCCTTATGCCTTATGCCTTGATCAGTAAAGATGGGAAAGCGCACGGTGAATGTGGCACCCTGACCTGATCCGGGACTTTCTGCCCACACGGTACCGCCTTGTAGTTCCACTAGGTAACGCACGATCGCTAATCCCATGCCAATACCGCCGTATGATCGCGTCAGTGAACCATCCCCCTGACGGAAGCGATCAAAGACAAAGGGGAGAACGTCGCCATGAATCCCAATCCCGGTATCACTTACCTGGATTTGCGCCTGATCCTCAATCTGTTCTAAGCAAACCTGAATCTGTCCTCCCTTGGGTGTGAATTTGACCGCATTGGAGAGTAAGTTCCAGACAATTTGCTGTAAGCGGCTGGCATCCCCTAATATGGGAGTCACTGAACCATCTATCTGCGTCTCGATTTGCAGTTTCTTTGCTTCAGCCGCCGCCTGAATAGAGGTAATCGCCCGTTGGATAATCGGCATCAGTTCCACAGGGGAGACATGCAGCGTCAGTTCTCCGGTGATAATATCCGACATATCCAGGACATCTTCAATCAGTTGCGCCAAGGATTGAGTATTGCGAGAAATCGTCTCCAGCGCCCGCGCCATCTTCTCTTCATTTAAGCGGCGCATAGGTAGAAGCTTGGCTAAACCGAGTATTGAATTCAGGGGGGTGCGGAGTTCGTGGGAAAGGGTGGCGAGAAACTCATCTTTCAGGCGGTTGGTTTGGGCTAATTCATGAGACTGTCGCTTTAAAATGGCTTCAGATTGTTTGCGATCGCTAATATCCAGAATAAACGCTACTGCTTCATCCCGCGCCTCACCCAGCAACACATAACCCACCAATACCCAAACCCGAGTCCCGTCTTGGCGAATATACTCTTTTTCATAAGGAATACACCGTCCTTTTTCCTTTGCCTGGGCAATGTTCCTCTCATCTAAGGGGAGATACTCTGGTGGAGTGATGTCACGCCAGCCCAATCGCCCTGCTTGCAAATCCTCCCGGCTGTAGCCGACAATATCCAAGAAGGTATCATTGGCGTCTTGGATTCCTCCATAGATGTCGCAAAAGAGAATCCCAATCAAATCCGATTCAGCAAATCGCTGTAACCGTTCTTGGCTGGCTTTCAGCGCTTGCTTGGCTTGAGACGATTCGATGGCAATCTCGGTTAAGTGGGTGAATTGGTCGATTAAATTCCAATCCTCAGCGCTGGGATGGCGGGGTGTGGGATAATACATGGCGAAGGTTCCCAAAACGTCACCATTGCTGGAGTGCAGGGGAATCGACCAACAGGCTGCTAGATTCTCGGATAGGGCAATGTCTTTGTAGTCTGCCCAAAGCGGGCTGCTGGCAATGTCGCAGACAATTACAGGTTCGTCACGATAAGCGGCTGTGCCACAACTTCCCGCACAAGAACCAATCGCTAAACCGTTAGTGACCTGCTGGAAACGTTCGGGTAAACGACTCGCACAACCATAATATAATCTCTGCTTTTGCTCATCTAACAGCAACACTGCACCAATTGACTCATCTGCGTGAGACTCAATCAATTGCGTAATAGTATCGAGGATATCAGACAGGGGAACATTGGTGGCAATTGCTTCCAGAATCTGCTTCTGTCCCTGGAGTAACTCTTCTGCCCGTTTGCGATCGCTAATATCGGTGGCGATGGAGATGATGGTACGCCTGCCATCTGGTAATTTTCCTAGAGGGGCGGAACTAAAATCCCAAATTCTCTGGCTACCCTGTTTCGTGGCGATCGCGAATTCTCCCTCATGGATTTTATCATTCAACGCATATAACTGATCAATCCTCTCTCGCACAACCTCTCGACGTTCACCATAGGCTTTTTCCGTCCAATCTGCCATGGTGGGAATGTCGGCATGAGTATATCCGGTCAATTCCGTCCACATTTGGTTAACTTGCAGCACTTCCCCATCTTCGGCGTGAATAATCAGCGGATAAGGGGCATTAATTACCGCTTGTCGGAATCGTTGTTCACTTTGTCGCAGCGCTTCCTGCATCTGCTGGCGTTCCGTGATCTCCATGGACATCCCGGCTAACCAGCGTTGTCCAGAGGCGGTTTTCAAGGGAAATTTATAGGAAAGGTAATAGTGGATTCCATTTCCGTTTTCTAGGGTTTCTTGCAGTTCAATCGCGTGATCACCCGCTAACGCCTTGACATCATTCTCCCGGATTTGTTGCGCGATCGCATCTGAAAAGAGGTCAAAATCGGTTTTTCCTAGCCAATCTATCAAAGGACGATCGCAACGGTTTTCCACCAGCCGATTAACAAAGATATAGTGTCCTGATTCCTCTTTAATATAAGCAGCTACTGGGCTATAGTCCATAAAATTTTGGAACAGTTCTTGGCTTTCCCGCAGTTGGGCTTCTGTTTGCTTCTGTTGGTGAATCTCCGTCGCCGTGCCAAACCATTTGATAATTTTACCGTGGCTATCTCGGAGGGGGAAAGCGCGACTCAAATGCCACCGAAATTCCCCATCGGCGCGTCTGAGTCGATGCTCACATTCGTATAATTTACCCGTTGCTACGGAATGATTCCAGGCGTCTGTTGTCTTTTGTTCATCGTCGGGATGCAGGACAGGTTTCCAGCCCCAGCCTTGACCCTCCTGTTGAGAAATGCCACTGTATTCCGCCCAACGTTGATTATAATAATCCACTGAACCATCAGATTCAGCCGTCCAGACAATCTGGGGTAAACTTTCAGCCACTAATCGGAACTTTTCTTCGCTTTCTATTAACGCCTCTTGTCCGCATATAACTTGCTCTCTGGCAATCGTTAAACCGGAGATTGTGCTACTCAGAAATAACCCTTCTAGAACAAACAAAACTAAGCGCAGGGTTTGTCCTAAACTATCCACCCCCAAAGAATAGGTTGGCGATAAAACCAGATAACCGCCGCTTAACGCCGCCAAAACTGTTGCGAAGATTCCCGCCCCCCTGCCACCATACCAGGCACTCACCATCACGGCGGCTAAACAGAGCAAAAATGGGCTTTCTAGTTCCCACAAAGGTGTCAGGAATAGTTGCAGAGAAAGGGCGATGGCGATGGCGAATAGGGAAACACTGTAACGCCACCCAAGGTGACAAAGGGGTTTAATTCTGATTGTCCTATTCATCGAATCCGTTGAGGAAATCTCCAGTGCTAGCCGTTCTTGCCGCTAACTGAACAATAACCTTGAGTAATTGCTTCGGTTCAATCGGCTTAGGGATATGCATTTGGAAGCCTGCTGATAGGGCTTGCAGGCGGTCTTCTTCTCTAGCATAAGCGGTTACAGCCACCGCCGGGATTTGTCCCCCTTGGGCTGACGGTAACGCCCTGATCCGGCGAATCAGCCTGTAGCCATTTCCACCGGGCATACCAATATCACTGAGTAGCAAATCATAGTTCATTTGTTGCAGCCGTTCTAGCGCTTCAGTTGCTGATGCTGTGGCAGTTGCCATCGCCCCGTACTGTTCCAGAACGGCGATTAAGACTTCACGGGTATCTGCATCATCATCGACCACTAAGACCCGTATCCGACTTAGGAGTGATGTGTCAAAGGTCAAGGATGAATCAATTCCATCGTCGGCAGTTATTTTTTTGTCGTCATCGTCCAAAAGAGGTAGTTTAACAATAAATGTCGCCCCTTGTCCTTCTCCGGGGCTTTCGGCGTGAATTGTACCGCCTTGCAATTGCACCAGATTTTGGGCGATCGCTAATCCTAATCCTAAGCCGATTTGTTTTCTGGCGGTGGTGCTATCAGCTTGGCGGAAGCTTTCAAAAATATGAGGCAAAAACTCTGGACGAATTCCTTTCCCTGTATCCCTAACCCGGATTTGGGCAAAGTGATCCACTGGTTCTAAATAAATCTCCACTCGTCCCCCTGCTGGGGTAAACTTAACCGCATTGGAGAGGAGATTCCAAATCACTTGTTGTAAGCGGTTGGTGTCACCCGAAACCCAAGCCACAGCCGCCGCATCGAACTGGCAGTCAATGTGAATCTGTTTATCCGTCGCCAAGGGGCGCACCGTATCCAGCGCCGCTTCAATCACAGAAACCAGATTCGTGGGACAGATATTCAGGCGAATGTTACCCCGAATAATCCGGGAAATATCCAGTAAATCGTCAATCAGTTGGGCTTGGGCTTTGGCGTTGCGTTCAATTGTCTCTAGGGCGCGATTCGTCTTTTGTTCATCCAACTGGCGGATGCGGAGTAACTTTGCCCAACCCAAAATCGCATTGAGGGGCGATCGCAATTCATGGGAGACTATGGCTAAAAACTCATCCTTGGTGCGACTCGCCGCTTCCGCCACCGCACGGGCTTCCTGTTCCCGCACCAGTAGCTGATTGCGTTCAGCTTCTGCAAGTTTAATATCGGTGATATCCCGGGCGATACCCAAGACTGATTCCACCGTGCCATCTTCAGCCAATTCCGGCACCATCCGGGCTTGATAGTATCGAGTTGTATTATCGGGGGTGAGAAAATCAAACTCTGTAATTCGCTCTTTTCCAGTCGCCAATATTTCTCGCAGCGTGGTTTGCCACTGGGTACTTATGGGTTCGGGAATGCCTAACTCCCGATGAGTTTTACCCAAAAAAGCTTGGGCTGATAATCCCGTTACCGCTTCTATGGCTGGGTTGACATAAACATGACGTAACTCTTGATCAATGCGGGAAATAATATCCGGAGAATTTTCCACCAAAGCTTGGAATTCCTGTTGGCGACGATACAGTTCAGCTTGGATTTGCTGGCGTTCCGTCACGTCTCTCCAAGTGGCAATAAACCCATCGCGAAAGGGGGCAATGCAAATATCAAAGACTCGACTCAGGTACTGCTGACCATAGTTATCGGTATACAAAACCGATTCTTTCACTAACGGTTGTCGAGTTTCCACCGCCTGACAATATTCGGCAAATAGCCCCGTTTCTCGATGGGCGGGGAGGATTTGGCACAATCCCTTACCGATTTGCTTGTCTTGGCTTAAACAGTTACTTTCACAAACCGCCGTATTAACATAGTCGATGCGAAAATCAATAATCTTACCCGATTCATCACGTATGGCGGAGTAAATACCAAAACAGTCCAACATTGTCTCCACCGAGGTGCGGAATAATTCCTCCCGTTCTTGCAGTTGGACTTCGGCTTGTTTACGATCCGTAATATCCAGAACCACACCCATCATGCGTGTGGGTGCGTCATTCTCATCATAAAAAGCACGACCCTTTGCCGCAATCCAGCGTTGTGTGCCATCGCCATGGATAATCCGATAGTCACAGGTATAGTCTTGTTTAGTTTGGAGGGCATCGGCTACTGTATGATTGACGCGATCGCGATCGTCTGGATGTAGGCAATTGGTAAACACCTGATAATCATAATCCGCCTCGTCCGCTGGCAAACCAAACATCAGCTTACAAGAGTTTGACCAGATAAGTTTTCCGGCTGGCACATCGTAATCCCATATCCCTAACTTTGCCGCATCCAAGGCTAATCGGAGTCGTTCTTCACTCTCCCGCAGCGCCAATTCAGCTTGGGTCAAATCCGTGATATCCCGCGTTATCCATAATACCGATGGAATTGAGCCATCTTGAGTCAACTCTGGAACTAAACGGGCTTCATAGTAACGAGTGACATCATTTTGGTCGAGAAAATCAAATTTAATTGTCGTCGGTTCTCCCGTCGCGAAAACCGTTTCCAGGGCGCTATCCCAGACTTCACACTGCTGGTGAGGCATCCCTAACTCCCGGTTCGTTTTGCCGATAAACTCCGCCGCCGCCCGTCCGGTAACGGGTTCTATGGTTGGGCTAACATAAAGATGGCGCAATTGACGGTCAAATCGAGCGATAATATCCGGTAAATTCTCGATTAGGGTTTGATACTCCTGTTGGCGGCGATAAAGTTCTGCCTGAATCTGCTTACGCTCTGTAATATCTCTGACTGTAGCCACCACTGTTTCAATCGTACCCTCAGCATTAGCAACGGGTGAGAGAATATATTCATACTGCCGAATTCCCTGCACCGTCGGGAAGCTGATTTCATCCGTCAAGCTTTGTCCGGTTTCAAATACCAGTTGGCGTTGAGCATCATAGGATTCCATCAGGGTTGCAGGTAAACCCAACGCTTGCCAGGTTTTCCCCACCATATCACTGGGCTGTCGTCCTAAGGCTTTGGCGGCTGATACACTAACGTAGAGGTATTTACCGTGACGGTCATAGAGGTAAATGTGATCCACAGACGCACTGAGAATACCCTGTAACAGTCCCACCTGCTGCTGCACCTGATGTGCCAGGTGTTGCCGTTCCGCTTCAACCTGCTTACATTCTGTGATATCCCGCCAAGTAGCGATAAAGCCATCTCCTAACTTCGTCGCCCGGATATCATAAGCACGAGACAGACGTTGTTGACCAAAATTATCTTCGTAAATCAGGGATTCTTTAATTAAGGGTTCACCCGTTTCCACCACCTGAGAGTAGTCCCAAAATAGTCCAGTTTCCCGATGCGCCGGGAAGAGGTGGCATAACGACTGACCAATTTGTTCTTCTTTACTTAAAAAGTTATCACGGCAAGCAGAAGCGTTAACATAGTCGATGCGAAAATCCACAATCTCACCCGATTCATCGCGGATTGCGGTATAAATACCAAAACAATCCAGCATATTTTCCACAGAGGTGCGAAATCGTTCTTCACTCTGCCGCAATTTTTGGTTAAATTCTTGTAAGCGAGTATAGGCTTTGGTTAATAAAGCATTGAGTTGAGCGCGAGTGAGAGAGTTGCTATCTGCCGCAGGTTTAGCGGTAACGGTTTCCGGTTGTGCGATCGCCGCTCCCAAGAGTAAACTGACAATACCTTGCGTCAGTAGACTCAGTTGGTGCAGCGATAAAATGTCGGCGGAAATGGGCAATGGGGACAAGGAGAGGGCGCTAGGATAAAAAATTAGGTAGTCTAGCGCTGTCACGGCGATAGAAAAGCTAACCAACAGCATCCCACCCATCACACCAAAACGGATAGCTGCCCAAAGAATCGGTAGAAAACCAATATACAATAATCGCTCGAATGTCAAGCCGGAATCCTGAGTTGCCCAAACGGTGAGGGTAGCGATACCGATACTCAAGAATCCCAGTCCCAGGAGTTCCAGCCATTGATGCAGCGAGAGGCTCCAAACCGAGGAACTTTCTTGGTCTGAGTCAGGAAGCCATCCTTTATTTTGCCAGAATCGGGTGATAAATAAAAGGGCTGTTGGCGCTACAGCGAGGATACCAATCGCTTGTCCTAACCAGTTGTATGATACGTTCTGTAGTAGAGTAGACGGCGTTATTTTACCCCAAGCCAGCAACGCGAGACTATGAACCGTGGCGGAAGTGCAAGAGGCGGCGAGAGTCGCACTGGCAATAAAGACAACAGCATCAGCGAGACGTTTGAGTGACAGCGAACCTTGCCAGAGTTGGCGATAAAGAAGCCAAGTTATCAGTGGAACAATTATATCAGTGCATCTGAGCAAACCCGTCCAGTCACCATGTCCCCAAAAGGGGGCGATGACGAGTGAGATGATTCCGGTTAAGATAAGTCCTATCCATTCAAACCAGAGAGTAAGTGCGATCGCGACTCCAGAAGGGAAAAACCACAGCGATAGTCCCGGTTGCACCTGATAGAGAAGTGCCAACCCATGAGCTAAAAATAGGGCGAATCCAGATAAGACAATGACAAGCCACAACTGCTGGCGAGTCAAGGGCGTAGAGTTGGGAGCAAAACGCATAGAGAAACTTTCCTCAGACTTGCCATAATCTGTTTATTTTAATCCTAAAATAAGTCTTAAGGATGAGGTAGATATCCCCTACTACCCAATCCCTGATATCATGTCCGGTTGCAGACCATCCTCTAGGGCAGAAGGCAGAAGGGAAGGAGAAGCGGTAAGATTACAAAAACGGATTTGGCAGCAATGCGCGATCGCTCATCAGCGAATCTGACCATTAAACTAAAGATAGAAGTATACCATCCTTCCCGATGACCCTTGCCAAGGATTCAGCACCAACAGATCAAATTACTTCCCTTAACGACACAGAGGATATTATTATTCCTCCATGTGATTTGTTGAGTGATGAACCTCCCTTGGAAAGTGACCTACATCGAGATCAAATAGAACTCCTGCTGGCTTGCCTCAAGTGGTGGTGGCGAGAACGCACTGACTTCTATGCCACTGGCAATCTTACCATCTACTTTAGCCCAGAACACATCACCACGCGAGACTTTAGAGGACCCGATTTTTTTGTCGTGTTAGGAACAGAAAATCGACCCCGCAAAAGTTGGATCTTATGGGCAGAACAGGGTAAATACCCGAATGTAATTGTGGAACTGCTTTCTGACAGCACCGCTACAGTTGATAAAGACTTTAAGAAAAAACTTTACCAGGACACCTTCCGCACTCCCGAATATTTTTGGTTTCATCCAGATACGTTGGAGTTCCAAGGGTTTATACTGATGGCGGGTGAGTACCAACCGATAGAACCCACTAATCAAGGGTGGTTATGGAGTCGTCAGTTGGAACTTTTTTTAGGAATTTATGAGTCAAAGCTGCGTTTTTTCAGCCCAGAGGGTCAACTCGTCGCCACACCAGAAGAGAGGGCAGAAATTGCCCAGAAACAAGCCAAAACTGCTCAAAAACAAGCAGAGACAGAACGACAGCAGCGGGAACTAGCACAACAGCAGGTAACAGAATTACGAGCTAGACTTAAAGCGTTAGGCGTTGAACCCGATTTGCCAGAGTCGTAAGCGTTCATCAATGAATAGCCGCATATCGGTGATGAGGGTTTAAATCTTTCTAATGCTGTCCTCTGGCTTAAAAATGAATATATTGTCATACCTTAATTGTACTAGATAAATCCATGGCAACCAATCTTGAAATTGACGAAAACCTTCTTCAAGAAGCACTTTCATTGTGCGAGCATTCAACAGCAGATCGGTTGATTGAAGCAGCTTTACGAGAATACATTCAACGTCGCAAACAACTGAAAGTTTTGGAGTTATTTGGAATGATCGACTATGAAGAAGATTATGATTACAAGCAACAAAGACAAACAAGATGAACGTTATTGTTGACAAGGTAAAGTTCATAGGGGAAGAAGGTCAGTATGATGAGGTATGATAAATTATGACTTTTAATGATGTCGTTGAGGCGATCCAGAGTCTTTCCACAGATGAAAAGCTGGAAATTCAACTGTTGTTGGAGCAATACATCCGTGAAGAACACCGTGACGAGATATATAGGAACTTCAAGTCAGCGCAGGTTGAACAACAAAAAGGGGAACTAAAGTTTTCCGCCAATATTAACGAACTAAGACAACTGATAGAGGAATAATCGTGGAAGTCAGTTTCAGTTCTTCGTTTAAACGTGCATTTAAAAAACGCATTATAGGGTAATACAGATTTAGAGACAAGGTTTTGGCAAAAATTGGAACAGTTTACGGTAGATCCCTTCGAGCCAAGTTTGAAAACACACAAACTATCAGGCAAGCTTAAAGATTTATGCAGTTTCAGTGTAGATTACGATGAGAGGGTATTGTTCTACTTTACAGAAGATGGAAAAGCTGTTTTTGTAGATATTGGTAGCCATGATGAAGTGTATTAATGCATTAAATAGTGTCTATGTTCAAATATGACGGGGATCTATGACTTCAATTTGAGAACACCAAGAAAAATCATTTACATTAAACGTGTAAATACTAGTGACATGATGAGCTAACATAATGGCAATATGAAGTAAGTCGAAAATTCCCCCATTAGTCACGGGTCGTTCTTCCAGTAAAATTAGCCAACGTTCAAATAGATCGAGAGGAGTTGGGAGCAAACAGACGTGAGGCATTTGGCAAATCCGTTTAATCCGGATCATGGCTTCTGTTGGCTCTAGGGGTTTGGCTAAGATGGCAGGATTTGTGATATAAGAGTAAAATTCTGCTAAAACTTGCGATGAGACGCATAAAATTTCTGTTTCACTGGGTCTAAATATCTCTAATGCTGCTCTGTGTAAAGGTGCTTTAGTATTGACAACATAGGCGAGTACATTGGTGTCGAGATAAATTCGTTTAGGCTCTGTTTCCATAGAGCATACGGCGACTAAAGGATTGTAGAATTTCGCTTTCAAAGAATAACGGAGTGGGATCGAATTCTGACAGTTGAGCCTCTGTTAATGGATTATGATGTCTATTTATAGCTCTAAATATATCTATCATCCCATGGATCTGCTCGATTTGTTCAGGAGTGAGTCCGGTAACATCAAGAGTTGTAGTCATTTGGGGTTACGATTAGGGGTTATAGATATTTTAGCTGAACTAGGCGGACGCAAGGCAAGCAAGTAGAAAAATTTTTTTGCCATGGCGACTAGAAGTCGCTGCTACACTTGCCAAAGTCCGCAAGGTAAGGACTAGATTATAAAGGGGGTAGTCAACCTGGATTTAGTATCAGAACCAACAGATAAAGTTACTTCCCCTACCGACACAGAGGGTTCAATGCAAATGACGGCAAATTCTAGAGACAAGCTTCCGCAAAATATCAGAATCAGAAACGATCTCAAGCCAGGTGATAAGTAGTCGGACAAAAGAAAACAGCACCATACTAAGTTTTGTAAACAAACCTCAAACCCTTACTGTTCCCTGTTCCCTGTTCCCTGTTCCCTGTTCCCTAATCTCAACCGTTCACGTTAATTGTGTCCACCTACTTATCGGCTATTTGACCTATCTGCATGGAATATTATATGCAAAAGAATATGGATGGGACAATACTTTTGAGGCGTATGTAGCCTGTCCTTTGGCTGAGTTTGCCAAATCACAGACTGATCGAGAACGGATATGGATCGTTGAAAAAGATGGAAAGGTTGCTGGCTCAATTGCTATCGTTGAAGCTTCTCAAGAGAACGCTCAACTCCGCTGGTTACTGCTTCATCCTAATTTGCGTGGATACGGGATTGGTAAAACTCTGGTAGAAGCAGCCATTCGTTTTTGCCAAAATAGTGATTAGTCCTTGGTTTTTCTCTGGACAGTTAGCACACTGACTAAAGCAGCAAAACTGTACCAATCAGTAGGATTTAAACTGACCGAAGAAAATATACATAAGTTGTGGGGTACGATGGTAACAGAGCAGCGATATGAATTAGATTTTTAACTCGTGATCCAGAAGGGATGGCGTGGGAATACAATGTTTCGCTGAGTTGGGGAAAGCAGGAGTTGGGTAATGTTGATGATTAAGGTATTGCTATGATTAATTCAAGAATCGGTAGGTGTTAGGGTTCGTTCCCTCAAGCCATTTTAAAACAGAGGCGATTCTCGTTCCGAGACGCTACGCGATCGCATGTCACACCTGACACGCTACTCTATAATTGTCAAAACTACAAATAGGAAACAACAATGTCAACCATTTATCGTTTTAAAGCAAACGAAATCGATCGTGATTTCTTGGAATAAATCAAAGCGACATTTGGAGATAAAGAAGTTGAAATTATTGTTTCAGGATTTGATGAAACCGAGTATCTTTTAAAATCAGAAGCCAACAAAACTAGGCTTTTAGGAGCTATTAAAAATGTTAGAGAACGGAAAAATATAGTTGAAGTTAATTTACAAGATTTGCCATGAGCAGTAATTATACTAAATCCAGGTTTTCCACCCCAGCTATAATAAGTCAGTCCGCGTAGCAGCGATTTCAATCGCCGTGGCTTTAATCTTCTAGCTTCAATCTTCTAACGGAGTCATTAATTGCAGCGTCACTTCCCGAACGGCTGGTGGTAAAATAAATCGACCCTCCGACTTCTCCACCAGCGATCGCTGACTCAGAGAACCCAGCGCCCGAATCACTTCCTGGGGCGATGTGTCACTAAAATGCTGTTGCAATGCTTTAAACGAAATCGGCTCTTTTTGGTGAGCCAGATAAACCAATAGTCTTTCTTCTAATTCCGATAAGCGGTCTAAAACTTCCTCAATAAAATCACTAATATCATGAGTGAACAAGGTCGTTGATAAAAAATCCGTCACGTCTCCATCAAAAACTTCCTTAATCGTCGTCGCCACCAACTTGAGCATAAACGGATTACCGCGATACCCTTGAATTAACGGTTGCCATTTTTTCTCGCCGGATAATCCTTTTTCCTTTAAGATTAATCGGGCTGCGTCTCCCAACCCCTCTAACTTAAAGGAACGAACGGGTGATGTCTCACCTTCCAATAACGAAATTTCATTCAGTTTTTCCTGAGACGTAATTAATACACAGCTTTGGTGCGGTTCTTCTCCTAAACGTCGGAAAAAATCACCATATTCTTCATAGCCTTCTCGGTAAATCCCAGCTAGTTTCCCACTTTGTAAAATCGACTCCACACCATCCAAAATGACCAAACAACGGTGCTGTCGGAAATAGTCAATCAACCAGGAAATGCGCTGATCAGGGGTTGTGGGTATTACCGTTTCCGGTTGCTGAGACAAGTCTGGAATTAAAGCGGCGAGAAGATCAGACACAGAAGGGGCTTGACGCAGCGATCGCCACAGGACAACCTCAAATTTATCCTGTACCTGTTTCGCCAACTTCACCGATAACGCCGTTTTACCAATACCACTCATCCCCAACAGCGCCACTAAGCGACAGTGTTCCTGAATAATCCACTGTTCCAGGGTTTTCAGTTCATCGCCACGCCCGTAGAATACAGAAACATCGGGTGCTTCACCCCAATCCCGGCGATTTTGCGGCTGGGGTGAGGTAGAGGGGGGACTCGACGAAACAGGGGAACGGTTTGGGGTATCCTTTTGCTGTTGGAGATACTCTTGATAGCGGTTAACCAAGATTTGTTGCAATTTGGTCAGCTTAACCGGACCTCGACCCGGAATTTTAAACTTTTGGTAGACTTCGCTAAGCCGCTTACGCACAGCATCTCCACTAATCTGAAGGCGAGACGCGATCGCAGCCGTTCCCTGACCCTCCATCGCCAAGGACAACACCTCTAATTCCGATTTGGACAGATTGCGTTCAGTCGCAATGGTTTTGAGAAAATCCTGAGAAATCACCGTCTGATGCTCACACTTATAACCTATTTCCGTCTTTAGCTTAACTCATATTCATGAGGAAAAATAGATTTTGCTCACATCAGTCACTTGAGTACGCACCAACCGGGGTAGTGGCGTGACACAGCTAAAAGGGTTGTATAGATTGTAGGTTGGGTTGACGCCAGGAAACCCAACGGAGTCTAGGGCTGAAGCCCTTACTACAAGCCAAAGATGACAAAATTTAGGTCAGTCCTGAAATTAACTTAATTTTTTTGTCACACAACGTTCAAGCAATTCCTCAATACCACGAACCACCCAAATTTTAGTTCCTAACTGATGACTCACCTCTGCCACCGTCATATCATCTAAAAATCGCGTATCATCATGTTTAAGCATGACTGAAGGCAGTAAAATCCCATCGCCGAAATCTTTTCCTGACAATGACCCAAGCAAATCTTGTCCAGTTAATAACCCCGTAACCGTAATCTCTTGTCCCCAATACTCACTCCGTAGCGCTGCTAGTTTAACTTGCAATCCCTCAACTTTATTTAACTGCTGCACGAGTGGAACAAACGCTGTTTCCACTGCATTACCGACCACCCAGGTTAATTCTCGCGCAGGTTCTACACGAGTGGGTAATATCCGCGTAGCCGTGTCTTGAAATTGTTTAATAAACTGGCGAATTGAACCCACACCATTACCAATTTGCGGATAATCTTCGTAATGAGATTCTGGCGGTAATTCTTGTTGGGCAATTAAAAACCATTCATCGGCTAACCAAGCAAAGGTAGACCTGAATTGTTGGCGAAATTTTGTTTGTAGCGATTGAACTTGCGAGATAACCTCTGCGGCTTTTCCTCGACTAACAGGGATTAATTCATCCTCTGCGGGACGAAAGCGAGTTAATCCCACAGGAACGACAGCAACTGACGCAACAGCCGGGACTTCATGCTGTTGAAATTGGGCTAAATCGTTGAGGGTTTGTTCTAAGTGGACGCCATCATTAATACCGGGACAAACCACAACTTGAGCATGGATTTGTAATCGTCGTTCCTGAAACCATTGCAACTGATCTAAAATCTGTCCAGCACGCGGATTTTTGAGGAGTCGGCTGCGAACCTCCGGTTCCGTGGCGTGGATGGATACATACAACGGAGATAGACGTAGGCGTTCGATGCGATTCCATTCGCTTTGAGTGAGGTTGGTCAGAGTTAAGTATGAGCCATAGAGGAAACTGAGGCGATAGTCATCATCTTTGAGATATAAACTCTGTCGTTTTCCGGGAGGTTGTTGGTCAATGAAGCAAAAAGGACAGCGATTATTACACTGAATTAAGCCATCAAATAAGGCGGTGGCAAATTCTAAGCCTAAATCCTCGTCGTAGTCTTTCTCAATTTCTACAGAATGGATGTTTCCCGCCGCATCTCGAACTTCTAATTCTAGGAGTTCATCGGCACAGAGAAATTGATAGTCAATTAAGTCACGAGGAGGTGTACCATTAATCGAGATAATGGCGTCACCGGGTTCAAACCCCACCTCAGCCGCGATGGATTTGGGGATGACGTTGTTAATTAAAGCTGGACGAATAGAAGTTTCACTCATTGGAAAGGGAACAGGGAACAGGGAACAGGGAATTCAAAATTCTAGTTCTTTAACGCCATTGGGTGTAATTTCATACCCCCACTCTGGATGCTGGGAAATTGCCCGTTCTATTTCGGGTCTGAGAATCGGATCTGCCATGAATTGGGCAATGGTTGTGAGATCGGGGCGTTGATCATAGAGACGCAGACGACGCAAGGGTTTAAATCGCGGTGATGGTTTAGAGGGATGACAAGAACGTTTCACCAAATCACACAATCGGCGGTAATTCTCTTGTCGTTCTTCTAGAGTCTGTCCCGTATCAAAATCAGCCGCCGTGAATACAGGTAAGTCGGGGGGATTGGCAATGTTTCGCGGTTTCCAATTGTAGCGTAGGGCTTTGATGAGAAACTCATTCGGCTGTTCTAGTTGTCCCTTGGCGCAATATTCCATAAAGGCTTGAATCGACGGTTCTAAATTGTGGGCATAGTTGTAGATCGTTTCTTTTAGATGTTCATCATCGAATTTAACACCTAACTTTTCTAACTTGATTTTGTATTGCAGAATGATATTGATGTGACCGGGATCAAGTTCCAGAAAGTCCATCTGATGATTTTTCGCCTAGACACCCACTTCTGATCATAAAGGTAATTAAGCCTAGATCCCCGATTTCTTCAAGAAGTCGGGGATCTGCTAGATTGGATCGGTTAGGAATGATGAGTTAAGCGATCGCCTGATTCGACATCAAACCAGTGCATCGTTTTCTCCGGTAGGGTGAGAGTCACCGTATCTTCTTCACCATCCCAGTAGTTATCAGCGGCTAACAATGCCCGAATCGTCTTGCCTTCTGACCCGTCTGATCCCTGCACCCGCACGCTAATCAGCTTTTCTTTGCCCATATCTTCGACCAAAAACACGTTACCCTTGATCGTCTGTTCGTCTCCTTGCTTGGCAATCCGCACATTTTCGGGACGAACACCCATGACAATTTGGCGTGGTTTTTGCCGCAGGTCGGGCAGTTTCAGTTTAAAGTTACCCAGGAGGGCATAGTTCTCCTGACAGCTAAGGGTTAGCAGGTTCATTTGGGGACTGCCCATAAAACTGGCGACAAAACTATTCGCTGGGTAGGTATAAATCTGATAGGGGGTGTCAAGCTGTTGCAAGACGCCTTCATAAAGCAAAGCAATGCGAGTCGAGAGAGTCATTGCCTCGGTTTGGTCGTGGGTAACATAGACGACGGGCTTGTTTTGGGATTTAAATAGTTGCTTGAGTTCTGCCCGAACTTGTTCTCGCAGTAAGGCATCTAAGTTACTCAAGGGTTCATCTAATAAAAAGACTTCCGGTTCCCGAACTAAAGCGCGGGCAACCGCCACCCGTTGCCGTTGTCCACCGGAGAGTTGACCGGGTTTGCGTTCGAGTAAGGCGCGGTCTAAATCCAGCTTGATAATCACATCATCAATGCGTTTGCGGATTTCATCGCTAGGAGTGTTCCGGATTCTCAGCGAGGCGCTGATATTTTCCTCAACGGTCATGTGAGGATAGAGGGCGTAACTCTGGAAGACCATGGCAATATTGCGATCGCCTGGGGGAACACCATTAACCGTTTGTCCACTGATCACCACTCTACCCTTGGTTGGTGTCTCCAATCCAGCAATTAATCGCAGCAATGTGGATTTACCACAGCCAGAGGGTCCAATAAATGTCATGAACTCGCCATCTTCGACATCTAAGCTAATGTCTTTAATCGGTACCGTTTTGGGATTGTATTCTTTGCGTAGATTCTGGAGTTCGAGTTTTGCCATGATTTTTACCTGTTGAATTTTGAATGTTCTCGACGCGAGATGTCATACTAAATCCGGGTTTACTACCCCCTTTATAGTCCAGTCCGCGCAGGCGGACTTTGTTTGTGTAGCCGTGACTTCTAGTCGCCAGGGCAAAAAGGGGTTACTCATCCTTTAACTGCCCCAGCCGTAATTCCCTGCACAATACGACGCTGGAAGAACAGCACTAACACAATTAGGGGGATTGTTCCCGCGACTGTCGCTGCGGCGATCGGCCCGTAAGGAATTTCAAAGACAGAGGTTCCGCCGATTTGAGCCACTGCCACTGGAATAGTTTTCATTTCATCTCGCGTAATAAAGGTTAAGGCAAAGATAAATTCATTCCAAGCAAAGATAAACGTAAGAATTCCCGTCGTTACCAGGGCAGGAATTGTCATCGGTAGAACAATTCGCAGCAGCATTTGCACGATATTGTATCCATCAACCTGGGCGGAATCTTCTAAATCTTTGGGAAGCTGTTGAAAGAAACTCCGCAGTACCAAGATAGTCAGCGGTAAGTTGATCCCGGTATAGGGAACAATTAGCGCAATATAGTTATTCCCCAAGCCTAAAAGTTTCACCACCTCTAGCAGTCCCAGAAACAGTAGCACGTAGGGAAAGAGACTGACAATAAGAACGCAGCCTAAAACAATCCGCTCTCCCGGAATTCTTAACCGTGCTAAGGCATAAGCAGCGGGCGCTCCAGCGATTAAACACAAGAAGGTGGAGGTTAATGAAACAATGGCACTATTCAGGATATAACGTAAAAAGGGATACCGCTCGAATAGCTGTGTGTAGTGTGTCCAAGTCAGTTGATCAGGCGAAGGAAAATAGACATTCGGAATTGTCGAAATCGCCTCATTGATCTTGAACGAGGTCAGCACTTGCCAAAGGGCTGGTGCGAGACAAAAGATTAGTGTTAATACCACACCAACCCAGAGCAGAATTTGCTTGGTATTGATTTTTGATTTGTTTTTGGATGATGATTGTTGAGCGATTGCCATGATTAATCTATTGGTCTCCTAAAACATTAACCCGGGTTTTTGAGAGCAAAAAGCCAACAATCGCCACGGCGATAATTAGCAAGAGAAAGGTGACGACAACCAACGCTGCACCGTAACCAAAGTCCAGATAGCGTCTCACGGTGTCGTAAATGTAGAGTGAAATCATTTCCGTCGCATTCGCTGGACCGCCCCCTGTCATCACCAGCACGAGGTCAAAAATCCCGAACGCTTGAGCAAAGCGGAACAGAAGAGCAATTAAGATTTGGGGGGTCAGTAGGGGTAATGTAATTTGTACAAAACTCTGTACTGGAGACGCCCCATCAATTGCATGGGCTTCATAAAGATCCTTGGAAATTGATTGCAATCCTGCCAACAAAATAATCGCAAAAAAGGGCGTTGTTTTCCAAACATCAGCCGCAATTAATGCGATCATTGCCGGAATCGGTTCACCTAACCAGGTTATGGGATCAACGACGGGCAACAATCGCAAAATATCATTAGCAACACCAAACTGGTCATTAAAAATCCACGCCCAGGCTAACCCCATGACAGCGGTGGGTAATGCCCAGGGAATTAGGGCGGCAGTGCGAACTAAACCTCGCCCAAAAAAGGCTTGATTTAGCACCAAAGCAATTGCCATTCCCAACACTAATTCCAGGGCAATCGAGGACACAGTAAACACCGTTGTGTGCCACATACTTTGCCAAAAGCGTCCATCACCTACTAGCCGTGCATAATTGTCTAAGCCAGTAAACTCTGCCTGTAACTCAGTCCCTAGATTTTGACTGAATAAACTTAACCAAAATGCTCGTCCAATGGGATAGGCAAACACCATGAGCAAGATCAGGATGGCAAGTAGGGTGAGTAACCAACCCGTTCGTATCTCTCGTTGCCGAATTGAAGCTTGTTTCATCGTAATTTTATCGACTTACAACGTGCCGTTCAACTAACGGCTGAACCTTAATCTCCTAAAAGTCTTCGCGTTTCCTGGGCGGCTCGATTCATCGCTTGTTCTGGCGTCATTGTTTGTGTAATCGCCGCACTGAGATAACGCTGTAAAATATCTGAGGCTTGAGCGTATTGGGCGATAGGAGGGCGTAGAACCGCTTTTTCCAGGACTTCTAACATTTGGGGAAAGTAACTATATTTAGCCACCAGTTCAGAATCGGTATAGAGTGATTTGAGAGCCGGAGCATAGCCTGTTGCCAGACTAAATCGTTTTTGGACATCCGGACGGTTAAAGAATTCAATTACTTTCCAGGCTTCATCGGGGTGTTGCGTGGATTGAGAAATACCTAATCCCCATCCGCCTTGGCAAGCACCACTACTATCCGCTGGTTGGTGTACCATCGGCTTAATCGCAAATTGACCCGCAATTTCTGAGTCTGCTGCTAACGGGTAAACGTAGGGCCAATTCCGTAAGAAAATAGCTTCACCTTCTTGGAATAGGCGGCGGGTTTCTTCTTCAGCGTAAGTGGTAACACCGGGAGGAGAAACCTCTTTTTCAATGGTATTCAGTAAAAATTCGACCGCTTGGATAGCTTCTGGCTGATCAAGTCCAACTTCTAGTGTGTCTGGATTTACCCAAAAGGCACCAAATCCTTCCAGGATTTCCACAAACATGGCAGATAAACCTTCGTATTGCTTTCCTTGCCATAAATATCCCCATTCAACTCCTGTTTGTTGTTGCAACGCTTGAGAAATTTGCATGAGTTCGGCAAAGGTTTCGGGGGGTTCGTATCCACCCTGCTTTAATAAATCAGTACGGTAATAGAGCATACCCCCATCGGAACGCAAGGGCATCCGATACAGTTCACCGTTATAGCGTCCTCCCTCTACATCCCCTTGCAGAAACTTCGATAATTGGTCTTGGGAAACTCGGTCAGATAGAGGCATTAACCATCCGGCGGCGGCAAATTTTGGCACCCAAACAATGTCTAGATAAACGAGATCGTAAGGTGAATCACCGAGTAAGAACGCCGAGGTATAAAGGTCTTCTACCAGGTTAGTTTCGTTGGGTCCTTCCAGGATTTCTAGATTGATATTGGGATTTTTTTCTTCAAATTCATCGACAAATTCTTGCCACTGAGAGGCTTCTAGGGCGCTCATCAATACTTGAACCGTGACGGGTTGTTGCGTCAAGGCGGGGAGAATGAGAAATTGAATCGTGGCAATTGTGGCAATCAGTAAGATGAAAAAACGAGGAACTTTTTTGATTCTGAAGATGCCTCGTTTTAGTTTGCCCAATTGCTGACTAATGTTCATTGGATGCTCTGACAATTCAATAAAGTTCAATTCACTACTGTGCGATGAGGATGCTAAACTGTCTCTGACAGGATTGCTCTTGGCGCTGGTATTGGAGTCAACACACCATAGTGTATAAGCTTCAGCCTAATTGTAACCAACGCTTATGAAATACTTTACCTCATCGCTCGATTTGACGAGATCTCAATTAAGGTCAGGGCTGAATGTAAAGAAATGAAACTTAAGTTTATTAAAGTTAACATTTCTGAGACAACAACGCAGCAGAATCGGCTAGGTTAGTCGATTCGCGGGTGCAAAAGAATACTTGTAGCATGTTGAGCTAACATAATTCATACCTCCATAGTTAGTTGACATTTTACAGGAAAGGCAATATCGCTCAAGTCAACGTGAGGCGAACACATTCTGGCAACTCTCTGGCACCGCTTTTTCATTTGTATGCCACTTGCCCACCCCACATCAAATAGGTTACGTGAAAACAGTGCAAATTTTGTGTCTAGAGTTACGAGTAATACAAATTGAATTAACTCGACTATTTTACCCTAAATAACGGAGTTTTTGGGATTGATTCCTATGCACCATTTTATTGTGCAGATGCACCATGCGATGGTGCATAAAACTGATGGTTGTAAATCAGCCTTAAGTATATGTGTCATTTCTAAATAAAACCCATAAATTGCTGTACTTTTTTAGGATTGTAGCAAATTTATTAATATCGGCAATAGCTTTGCTTAAATGACTGATTTTTTCCTATTTTTTTCTAAGCTGACCTTAATTAATCCGATTTCTGGCATTAACGGTCTAGCCGTCCTAAATCATCGTGTAAGTATTCAACTGGATATGATATCAATTCCCAACCGGCGATCGCATCAGACAGGATTGACTCAACTCTGATGATCCAACGCTATACACTGGGACAATAACCCCTTTCCGACAAGCAGATGATCAAGCGGTTTTGGCAATGGCTAGTGCGGCTGATTCAGAGAATCCTACCGCCTTTCCTCAAACCCAAACAACACAGGCGACGGCGAAACCGCCAGGGAAAGGGGAAGCCTATGGGGAAGAAACGGGAGACGCCGATCACGGTGAAACTGCGGAGAGTAATGCCGCCGAAACCTGGTTAAATCAAGGGAAACAGCAACTCGCCGACCAAGATTTTCTCGGTGCGATCGCGTCTTTTGATGCAGCGATTCAACACCAACCCTCCTTAGCCGAAGCCTGGAATAATCGAGGGTTAGCCTGGGGGAAGTTAGGAGATTATCAACGTGCGATCGCCTCTTATGAGAAAGCGATTCAATTTAAACCCGATTATCAATTAGCCTGGTACAACTGGGGTGTGGCGATGGATAAATTAGGAGACTATGAAAGTTTTTAATCAACCTTTCCCATACTAATAACAGGCATTCTTAGATAGGACGTTGTACGCTGTTTTCGGACAATATCGGCAACAACTCGCTCGACTTGTTCTACTGTCAAATCAAGTACCTGGGCGATTTCATCGTTCTTAACACCCTGTTCATACCCGAACCAGATGGTATCCAGAATATCAAAGGGTAGGCGGAAGAAAAACTCTTCCTGTGAACTTCCACCTGGATACGTATCTGAAGTCGGCGTGCGTTGTTGAATGTCTTCTGGCACATCTAAGTAACGAGCAAGCTGGTAAACTTGTGTCTTGAACAAATGGGCAATCGGACTAACATCAATTCCGCCATCTCCGTACTTGACAAAAAAGCCTAATAAATGCTCATTCTTATTTGCTGTACCGATAACCGCATAATTATTTAATTCAGCGTGATAGTAGAGCATAGCCATGCGCGATCGCTGCTTAAAATTAGACGCGGCGACAATCTGATAATATTCCCGGGGCGGTAAGCGTTTGGTAAACTCCTCACCCTCTGGATTGGTTACAGTTAGGGAAAAGATATTCAGCATTTCTTTTTCCAGTAAGTTTCCCGGTAAGGCGATTTTAGCTTGCCAACCCTCTCCGAATTCCGGAAACAACCGTTTTATTGCGTCGTTGCGGCGGCGGTAACAGCTAAACCCATCTAATACCCCGGAAATGTCTTCGGTAATGGTTTGAACGCCGTAGTGATCAGCGACTAACTGTGCCAGTGTAGCGCTTTCTGGGCTGGATTCACCCTCCGGTAACAACAAGGCGACGATATGTTCTGCACCAAAAGCTTTAGCACATAAACCCAGCACCACCGATGAGTCAATCCCCCCACTGATACCCAAAACCGCCCCGCGACGGCGTAGCGTTTGATGGACACTCTGGCGTAACTGTTCGACAATGCGTTCCGTCTCTTTGGCTGCATCTAGGTTAAGGGAGTGCTTATTAAAGCCAATTGCATCCGTTTTGACTGAATTGTTCATGATAGAATCTCCTGAATAAGTCGGTGGGTGAGGGTGGTCATTTGTCATTTGTCATTTGTCAGTTACAACTTGCATCTTGCACCATTATTTAATCAGTTTGCTCGTCGAAATCCTCTTTCTTTACCTCCTCTATCGCCGCCCAAAGCGCCTCAGCTACCTGATCCTGATTGTTCTTAGCCACTCGGCGGATATCGTCGCGAGTAATATAGCCTTGACGTTGCTTGTGGCGATGTTTTAGATCTTGCATGCGATGCTGTAGTTCGATCACATCTTGATAGGTGTAGAAATAAACAGGTTGTTTTTGGCCTGTCAAGCGATCAAGTGCCTTCTTATGTGCCGCAATTAAATTATCGACAGTTGTATGATGCGAATATTGCTGATGTTGGATTCCTGGTATATCGTCGCTTACATTTAAGTCTTTCAAGTTACTGGTTACCAAAAATGTACCGTCATCAAATTCTGATTCGAGTTCGATCGCGTTGTCGCCTTTAGAAATTAAATTGATTGCCTGAAATACTTTGACGAAAAAGGGTCGCGGCATAGCATAAATACCAGCCAAAGTGTTCCGATTTCGATGGAGCATCACCCGAATAAATGTGCGAGTTTTCCCGCCACTCGCTTGGGTCACTGTCACATCTTCAATATCATCTAATTTATGAAATCCTCGTTTTTCCAATAAAGTTTGAGTGCGATCGTAGAAGCGGATATCGACCAGGGGAAAATCACCCGGATCGACTCGGATAAATTCGTGGCGTTGAGAGTAACTTGCCTTGCAAAGGTCTAGTAATTGTCGAGCGCTATCGCGTGCTTTTGGATTGCTTACTCCACTGGCAGAAGGTGAACTTGGTGACGCGCGATCGCTGATATCTTCCAACTTGACACCGACAAACGTGGCGATTTGGTTGGCTTTCGCTAATACGTCTGATTTAGATGATGAATAGCCCAAATCGAAACCAGGTTCTCCTGACTTCAAAAGGATTTCTGCCCGATAGACTCTCAAGTCTCCATCTCCATGGGTTTCTGCCTTCAGTCGCACAGATGAAATAGCGGAAAATGGATAGGAACGAGTGTTAATTGTACACAGTTTTGTCCGTCCCCAAAATAGCTGGCGCGTCGATTTATCGAGATGTAATGAAATTGGCAGTAGCGAGGAGATTACACGTCCCAATCCAATGACAATAAAAACGCCCAAAAACAGGATTATGCCAATACTGGAAGGCGCAAATCTATTATCGCGCACGATCTCGATTGTCCCGGTTTCCTCCGCGATAAACTGATTGATTTTTGCGACTTGAGTTTGAATCCAAGCTGGATTCCCCTTACGGCAATTGACTCGTACTAAATTTTCAAAAATTGTTTGCTGACTTCCATCACTAAAAATTAGGTTAAAATCGTGGTTATGCCAGACATTGCAATCCTCATTTCCCAGCATTTCCGTATAGTTGTATTCGGCTTTAGCCACTAAGGGGAGGGGTTGAGGTGTAAGCTGCTTCATGCCGAAAAAGATACTTTTTTCTTGAGTGCAGTCTACGCGATCGCTATCGCTGGTGACTCGCTGACATTTGAGGGATTCAACACCCCAATCTGCGGCAAAAAGAAACAGCATGCTCAGTGGTATTCCCCAAAATAGCAACCCCCACACCAACACAATCGGGAAACAGCCGATGCTTTGTTGCAGAATCAGCCGATTTTCCGTTTTCTTAACAATTTCCATCCCGACCTCCACAGATGAATTGATAAATTTTAGAACTGGCTTAACTTAAACTGAAAGACTACTGATGATCAGGATTATTTTAACAATTTTATCCTGGACTTGAATAATTTTAATCACACTGGCTGCAAATCTAAAAAAATACTTAATGATTTCTGCTCTTGATTTCACGAGATTCCGTGGTTTCAGAAGTTGAACAAACGGTCAAAAAATGATAGAAAGTAATAAATTGGGGATTTAATGACGAATTTTTCCCTAATCCGGCGATTCAATGGCTAAAACCCAGATGATGGCGTGGGATAAGTGGGGGAATGTTTATCCAGGAAACCTGGCTCGATGACCCAAAAATTGGCAGGGTTGATCCGGTGGGGTTGACATTGACTCGACTATCTGATCCGAAACCCGAATAGGGGATGCGATCGCACCAGAGTCCTAGTCCAGTCATTACACTTAGCGGTCACAAGAGGTCATGAAAAATAATCCTGATTTGAGCTATTGACAGTTCAGGAGTTTCATTTTAAACTTACTTCATAATGGTAAAATGTACCCGCATGTAGGGTCGGATTAGCTCCTTATAAAACAGAAACCCCCGGTTAAATCTCTAGTCTGTGCTTATCCCTCCAGTAACAGCCGACCTAATTGTTTGTCATTGAATCGGCTCTAATGTGCGATCAATAACCTTAACTCGGTCTAAAGGGGTCAAAGTCGATAACCGAGAATTGAAGTCTTTAACGAACTGTTGATCAACTAACTGCGTGGATAAAACGCCGGCGATCGCCATATCGTCCACTTCACCCAAGGGTGATCCACTTTGGGCTTTGCGAACCAGTTGATTAACCGCTAAGGGATTAAATAAACCACTAGCGCGTACAGCATCTTCCGACAACAACTCCCAGACGTAATCTGGTGTATCCTGGTGAAAGAAACTGCGGTGAATCGGGGCGCGGTAGGGACGCTTACGGCGCTGCCAAATATCGGGGGGTAGTAATTTGCGGCTCAATTGTCGCAGCAGCCATTTTTCGGTTAAGCCGCGCAGCTTCACATTGGATGGCAGGCGATCGCAAAATTCCACAACTCGATAATCTAGAAAGGGGAAACGCCCTTCGACGGAATTCGCCATCGCCATGCGATCGCCTTGAGAGGAGAGCAAATAGGGTGACATAAAGCTAACAATTTCCAGATATTGCGCTTGGGCTAAAGGGGACCAACTGGAAAAATTGCTCTGCAGGGGAACCAATTGTTCTGCCCACTCTAGTAGTCCAACCTCTGGTTTAGACACCAGCAACCGCTGGAGACGAGCCGTATTTGACCAACGGATGATATGGGAATAAAATGGCGATTCGGTATCGGTGAGATTCTTTTTAAAGAACGCCTGGACAAAGGCTTCGCTAGTACGACTCAAACGGGAAATTTCCGGGTACAGTCGTTTCAATAATAACGGTCGCCATTGGGAATCCGGCTGTTTTGCCCAAAATCGACGTATCGCCATTTCTTTGAAAATGTCATAGCCACCGAGGAATTCATCTGCCCCTTCCCCTGTCAGCACCACCTTTAATTTAGAATCCCGTACCAACCGAGACAGCATAAACATGGGTGCAGGTGCGGTGCGTAATGTGGGAGTTTCCGTGTGCCAGATTACCTCTGGAAACAGGCGGCTAATATCGGTATGGGTACAATAAACAACCCGATGATTAGTCCCCAAAATATCTGCCATGCGCCGTTGGAACTCACTCTCATCAAACTCTGGATCTGAGAAGGCGATAGAGAAGGTTTCTAAGGCGTTCTGGGCATATTGACGGATAATCGCCGTTGTTGTCGAAGAATCCAACCCCCCACTCAGGTAAGCGCCAACAGGGACATCAGCCCGTAGGCGGATTAAGGTGGAGTCAATCAGCAGTTGCTCAAACTCATCCAGATAATCTTGGGGAGTACGCGGGGATGCTTCTGGGGTAAAGTCTAGTTCCCAGTATGCTTGAATGTTTAACTGTCCATCCTGAACCTGTAGATAATGACCAGGGGAGAGGCTATAAATGTCCTGGAAAATGGTGTGCGGTGTCAAGACACTCCAAAACGTAAACACCTGCGTCAGTGCGGCGGGATCAATTGTCGCAGAAACCGTAGGATGCGCCAGAATAGTCTTGATTTCAGAACCAAAGATGAACTGACCCTGGCACAGAGTATAAAACAACGGGCGAATCCCCAAGCGATCGCGTGCCAAAAATAGGCGACGCTGACGAGTATCCCAGATCGCGATCGCAAACTGACCATTGAGATAATTCAGGCAATCGGCACCATATTCTTCATACAGATGCAGGATCACCTCCGTGTCACAATTGGTCGTAAAGCGATGACCAAGCGCTTCTAATTGGGGGCGCAGTTCCACATAGTTAAAGATTTCACCGTTGAAGACAATCCACAATGTTTCATCTTCGTTACAAATCGGTTGCTGTCCACCACTTAAATCAATAATACTGAGACGGGCATTCCCCAAATTAACCCATTCATCCCGATAAATCCCAAACTCATCAGGACCCCGATGACGAATCATGGCTAACATCTGCGGCACAACCATCTCCGGAATCGGCTGAGGTTCCTGCAAATTGAGAACACCGACAATACCACACATAACTTACTCCTTTTGTTTGAAAAGGTTTGTAGTCAGCGCTTTAGCGCTGTTGGCAAGCTTCGTACCAACTACGAACCCAATGTAAGTTCTGTAAATAGTCCTCAAACCCTGACAAAGGACAAAGGACAAATGACCAATGACAAAGGACTTATCACTTCAAATCAGTCTTTTTAATTTTGCCAGACGAAGTTTTAGGCAATTGAACACAAAACTCGACCAACTTCGGCACCATGAAATCTTCCAAATGGACGCGGCAATGCCGTAAGATATGGGCTGGGGTCAGTTCATCGCCCTCCTGTACGACAAACGCCTTAACCACCTGCCCCAATACCGGGTCAGTCACGCCAATCACCGCCGCTTCCCGAACGCCTGAAAGCCCATACAGCACATTCTCCACCTCTTTCGGTGCCACCTTCTCACCCCGGCTTTTAATCATGTCATCTTGCCGCGAGACAAAATACAGAAACCCCTCTTCATCCATGCGAAACAGGTCTCCCGTATAGCACAGCCGCTCCCCTGGAATCAATCCTGGGCGGAAACGGGCAGCACTTGCCTCGGGATTACCCCAATAACCGCGCATGACATGGCGTCCCCGCACCACCAACTCACCCACTTGACCTGAACCCAGCCGCTGACCCTGTTCATCTTCAATCCACACTTCGGTGCCAGGAATGGCGATACCCACGGAATCGGGACGTTTATCCAGTTGATCTGCGGGCAGATAGAGGGTGCGCTTAGTTTCGGTTAAACCGTACATCGAGAACAGCGTCGCCCAGGGAAACTTAGCCCGAATTTGGAGAATGTGGGAGGGAGGTAAGGTAGCGGCGGTGTTGGTCAAATAACGTAAACTGGATAAATTGTAGGCACTCAGATCCATTTTCAGTAGCATGGCGTAGATTGTCGGGACGCCAGGGAAGCCAGTAACCCGCTCTTGTTCCATGCGCTTGAGAATGGCGGCTGGATAGGTGAATCCTTTTTCCAGTACCAGAGTGCCGCCGAACTTAAACACCATCAAAAGTTGGTACAGTCCGTAATCGAAGGACAAGGGCAACAAGCCGATGACACTATCACTCTCGACATTGCCCAGATATTCGATAATCGAACTGGCAGCAAAGACAACATTGCTGTGGTCTGACATGACGCCTTTGGGGTCGCCTGTGCTACCGGAGGTATAAATTAGGCAGGCTAGGTCGAGATCAATATTGACTTTTTCGGGTCTTTGTGCTATGCATTCGGACTGGATGGCGGTAAAGCTCAGAACCTTGCCTGTACTCGTCTCCGGGGTTGGCGAAGTGAGGATGATGGTGGTGAGGGAGGGTACTTCTTGGGTGAGTTGTTGAGCTAAATCAGCTTGTCGCCCGCTGGTGACTAAAACTCTGGCTTGACAATTGTTTAAGATATAGGCGCACTTATCAGACTTCGTGCTGGGGTTAAGTGGGACAAAAACGCCACCCGCTTTGAGAACGGCAAAAATCGCGATCGCCAACTCTAGGCAGTTCGGTAGAAATAATACGACGCGATCGCCCCGTTGTAAACCCTGTGCCAAGAGCGCATTTGCCAAAAGGTTTGCCTGTGCCTCGACTTCGGTATAGGTTAGGCGTTGCCCATCGCCAATCAACGCCACCTTATCCGGCAATCGGTCAGCGCTAGACTCCAGAAATTCCTGTACCAACATGACAATTACTTCCCTCAATTGTTAACAAACCGGGACTGTTTTTGTCGGGCAAATTCAGCTAGATTCCTAACGGAATCAAAGTTTTCCGGGACAATCTCGACATCTTCCACCTCAATGCCCAAGTTTTCTTCCAGAAACAGCACTAATTCCATCACGTTCATCGAATCAATGATACCGTTTTCCAGTAAGGAAGCGTCATCGGGATAAGGATAGCCGTTGCTACTGAACAGGATATTTTCGGAAATATGTTGGCGTAGCATTTCTTCAATAGGTTGCATAATTAAACCTCACTTTTTGGGTCTAGTCAATAAAAAAGTTGTGCAGAATTAACGGGAGTCTGTTGAACCAACCATCCTTTCCACTTCCGCCTGTGCTTCATCCAAACAAGCCCGCAATTTTTCTGCCAAAACCTGTACGTTAGGTTCTGACTTCAATGTGCCATGATTACCAGGAACACCGTGGAGCCTCAATCCTCCTCCAGCCACTCTGTCCCAACCTGAACGGTTATGGTAAGTTTGTTGCGGATGTCCATTTCCCATAGCCCAGAATACAGTCACCTGACCAGGATAGAGTGGCAGTTGATACGCTTTTCTTGCTTTTATCTTCTCCTCTAACAAATGAAATCCTCGGAGAGGGTAAGGCAATTCCCGTCCATTCCTCAAGTAAAAATCACAGGTCATTTTCTTGATTTTATGCTCAAGGTCTTTCCGGAATTTAGTCAGTTCTTTCTGTTTCTTCCAAACTTCGCGTCCACAACGCTCTTGGGCATAGGCATAGATGTAAGTTAGCTTCTCGCTAAATCCGAGTTGTGAAATTTGCTCCAGATGTTGAGAAGCATGGGAACGCGATGGTGAAGGCGATGGTGAAGGCGATGGCTGACTATTAATCGGCGACCCATTATAGATGGTATCTAATAGGGCTAGCAGAGCGACCTTCTTCCCTTGCGCCTGTAGCTGTTGAGCCATTTCAAAGGCAACTACACCACCAAAGGAGTGACCGCCTAAAAAATAAGGACCATCAGGCTGAACCGTACAAATTTCTTCGATATAATGAGCGGCTAAGTCCTCAATCCGCAATTTGGGAGCCTGTTTTCCATCCATTTTTTCTTCCAAACCATAAAAAGGTTGGTCGGGTCCGAGATGACGCGCCAGAGTGGTCAAACCCAGAGCGGTGCAGCCAGCTGCAGCAACACAAAATAATGGTGGTTTAGAACCCTGTGGTTGAACCGCCACCAATGAAGACCAAGGTGCTGACCATCCTGACTGGCGCAGAAGGTTGGCGAGTTGCTCGACGGTTGGTGCTTGGAAAAGGGTAGCTACGGGCAGATTCCGGTTCCATTTCTTCTCGATTTGTCCGAACAGTTGTACTGCTAACAGGGAATGTCCCCCGAGTTCAAAGAAGTTATCCCTCACGCCGATGGGTTGAATACCTAGAACGTTTTCCCAAATTTGGGTGAGTTGGTGTTCCAGCTTATCTCGCGGAGCGATATAGGTTGTCTGTTGCTGTCGGGTTAAGCGAGCTGCATCCAGATTGTCGTCAGACCGTTGATGGAGTTTTCCATCAGCAAAACGTGGCAAGTCTTCTAGGCACAGTTCGGGATTGGCAACTAAGCGTTCTAGCCAGGTCTGGAAATGATCCAACATCTGAGCGATGCTAGTCGCCTGGAATAGGTCTGTTTTGTATTGCAATCCTCCTGTTAATTTCCCTAATTTTTCTTGCAGGGAAACAGAGAAATCAAAGTTGGCGATTTCCCGCTCTACATACAAGGAGTTCACGGTTAATCCATCAAGGTTTAATGACGGATTTGGGGTATTTTGCAAGACAAACATCCCTCGCGTCAGCGGTGTGTGAACTAAATTGGGGAGTTCTGCCACCTTTTGTAGGGGTATATCTTGGTGGGCAAATGCTTGTGAGGAAACGTGACTGACTTGATGCAACAGTTCTCGAAAACTGGGGTTTCCTGATAAGTCAGTACGGAGCGCTACTATATTATTGAAGTAGCCAATTAACCCTTTTGATTTAACTTGATGGCGACCAACAACAGGCGAACAAACTGTCATGTCTTCTTGCTCTGTATATAAGTAGAGCAAGGTTTTAAATGTGGTTAACAAGGTGACGAACAGAGAAACACCTTCCTGATAACTCAATTTCTTGATCGCCTGGGTTAAGTTTTGTGATAACTCAAAGGGTTGATAAGCACCTTGGTAACTTGGTACGGGTGGAGGTGAATAATCCGTGGGCAATTCCAGAGCTGAAATGCCACTGAGCTGATTCTGCCAGTAGTCCAGTTGAGTAGAGAATACCTCGCCTTGCAGCCATTTCCGTTGGGTTTGGGCATAGTCGGCATATTGAACTGGAAGTTCCGAAAGTGGCGATGATTTTCCCTGGGAAAAGGCATCGTAAAGCACACCGAGTTCCCGCAGGAATACTCGGTCAGACCAACCATCGAAGATGATATGGTGTATGGTTCGTACCAGTATGTGTTCTTGTTCAGTTAGGCGCAAAAGTTTGATACGCCATAAGGGGCTTTTTGTCAAGTAAAACGGTTGCTTGGCATCTTCGACAGCCAGTTTTTGGGCTTCAGCTTTCCTTTGCTCTAGAGGAAGTTCTTGCAAGTCTATAATTGGCAGAGTCCAATCAATGTCTGGACTGATCACTTGGATGGGTGATCCATTGACGATTGGAAAGGTGGTTCGCAGGATTTCATGGCGTCGAATAAGTTCTCCTAAACTCATCTGTAGGGCGACTACATTGAGTTCACCTTGGAAATGCAAACAATGCAAAAGGTTATGTACAGAAGTATCGGGCTGTAACTGTTCCAGATACCAGAGTCGTTCTTGGTTGAAGGAAAGAGGTAAGTTTTGGTTGCGTGAAACAGGCTGAATGGCAGGCGTCTGATGTTTTAACCTAACGTTGCTTCTCAGGGAAAGCCAAAAATCAGACGGAGTTTTTTCGGCTTGGGGCTGGCTTGAAGA
Organism: Coleofasciculus sp. E1-EBD-02; assembly: GCF_040218245.1. NCBI lineage: Bacteria > Bacillati > Cyanobacteriota > Cyanophyceae > Coleofasciculales > Coleofasciculaceae > Coleofasciculus > Coleofasciculus sp. E1-EBD-02. Next base: position 76,441 of record NZ_JAVJQN010000008.1, read on the forward strand.
GTTAAGACGGGATTTTTCGGCAACGGCGTATTTCATGGTTTCACCCTGATTAAACTCTGATAAAAATCTTTGTTTTATACCTTACTCTGGCTGAATTAAAAATGCTAGTGCCTTTACAATATCTTGTTGAAAATAAATTTTTAAGCTCATCAGAAAGAATTATGTATATGGGGCATTATTTAACCTAAAATTAACAACAATTAACACCAATTGTCCATAACACATGGAAATAAACACAACTGTATAGAAATACTAAAAATAATGAATCAATGTGTACAATTAATACTTACAGCTACTGAAAGGATGCCCCAATAAACACAAAAGCATAAAAAAATATAATCGGATTTGCCCAAATCAGTCTCAGGTTGTTCTTCATTAACCCTTCATAAACAGTTCAGCTTTAACGGATGAGCTACGACCCAGTGCAGCAGTGGGAGGAGGCAGTTAAGAGCTACAGTCCTTGTGTGGCAAGCTTCCTGATTCATTAAAACTGATAGTTTAGCACACTAAGTCCGGAAGACCCGTATTGATCCGCTTGCAGCCATTGTGACTCATTGTCTCGGACTAGAAAACGGACGATTACATTGGTATCCAAACCTTTCACATTGATTCTCCTGCACCCTCGGCGATCGCCTGTTCCATTTCAGCTAGAGAAACGAGTTTTCTGTCAGGGTTGTAGAGGCAACCGGATAATGTACGGACATCAATGTGAGCGGCTTTTGGGGCGGGTTCTAAATAGACTTTGCCATCAGGGGAAATGGCGATATTAATGGGGTCGCCCGGTTTTAAGTGCAGCCAGTCGATAATTTCTGGGGGAATGGTGGCGGTTCCGGCGGCGGCAGTTAGGGTTAGACAAAGACCTCTCGGATACCCTGCATAACCTAAGTCTTATCCGCCATACCCAAGTCGAGATGGGCATCAACCCAGCCGCAAATCTAGAGGCAGCCATCATTACCTCCGATGAAGCAGCAGCCAATGGCGAGAAATTCTCCCCCAAAACCTCGAAAAACTCCCCAAAATCCTGCATCTGGATGAAATCCTGCAAAATCTACGGCAACAATTCCCCAACTGCCAAAAACTCATCCTCATCCCTCACCGCTACCTGCACCTGTTCCCCCTCCATGCCTTATATCATGTCCTGACGATTACCCATAATTGCAATGCTGTAATAACAAGGGTTTCAGGCGTTTTTATTCGGGGTGTTTGACCGGACATGATATTACCCATTACCACAGAAGACGGTGAAACCTACCTACAAGACCTGTTTCCCAAAGGAGTCGCCTACGCCCCCAACTGCCAAGTCCTGCAACAAGCCCAAAACCGACAACGCCCCAACTTTAACTGCCTCTTCGCTATCCAAAACCCCACCCAAGACCTCCAATTCACCGATATGGAAGTCGAAGCCATCCAATCCCTATTTAACCCCCACCAAGTCCTCAAACATGACCAAGCCGAAAAAGCCGCCATTGATGCCGAAACCCTGAAAAACGCCCACTGTACCCACTTCTCCTGTCATGGCTACTTCAACTTTGAAGATGCCCTCAAATCTGCCCTCATCCTGGCTAAAAGCGAATTTACACCCCCGCCGCCAACCGATGACCTTTCTGGGAAATTTGGGAAACTAACCCTGACAATATTTTAGAAACATCGGGAGCTTCTCAAGATTTACAGACCCTGAATGATAGTTTACTGGCTTGTCAAGATAAGTCAGATTCCGAGGTGGCGACTGTCATCAAAGAATGGTGTCGCTCTTATCCTAAGTTGACTCAGAAACTTATGGATAAAGTGGGGGAAAGAAACCTAAGAGGGGAGCATAATGATTCCCCCAATACCAGCGATACGGCTTATGTAAATCTCTATCCGAAAATTACCGAAATTCTGCGAACCCGGTCTCCGAAGATGGGCAAGAAAGAGGGTCAATCTTGAGGTAGACCATGATTACCTTAAACAATCATTCCGTTTGGCAAAATTTATCGGCAGTGGTTAGTGGTCTTGATGCTAATTCTCTGGTTTTGGAGCATTTAGAATTAAACCTAGAATTTATTGATGAAAATTGGCAAATTGACCTCAACTCAGAATTGATCACAGTTCAATCTTAAATCAATCTTAAAGGACTAACCCGGTTGGTTGATGATAAAATGAACGAAATCACCACCCTAACTCAGGAGTTTAACCCATGTCATCCCCAGCGATTCAAGACTTAGTGACTTTGGTTGAATCTTTACCCGATACGGTTCAAAGCAAAGTGATTGCACATTTACGGGAATATATCGCCGATTTGCAAGATGAACAACAGTGGGATACGGCGTTTAATCGGACTCAATCCGCGTTAGTCGCCGCCGCACGTCAAGCCAAACAACAACGCGCCGCCGGACAAGCTACTCCCATGGATTATAATCAGTTATGAATTCTGAGGTGTTACCCTCCTTTTGGGATGAATACCGCAAACTGAGGAGAGAAATCCGACAAAAAGCCCGCAAAGCCTATCAACTCTGGGCGGAAAATCCGTTTCATCCCTCTCTCCATTTCAAGTGTATTAACAATCAAGAGAATATTTGGTCTGTCCGAGTCACGCGAGGATATCGGGCTTTGGGCTTTAAAGATGCAGATACTATAACTTGGTTTTGGATTGGTAGTCATGATGATTATGAGCGTTTCTTTGGCTAAGATTTCTGAAACAACAACCCCAGCATCTTGAGGATAAATGATGACCGATCGCATTTTCGCCCCCAATCTCTACTTATGCGCTTACCATCTCCGGGAAGATGACACCCAGGGAGAGACTCATCCTCTGTGGTTAAATTGCGATCGCCTCCTTTCTCACTTCACCGACAGCCGACTTATCCCCCATCTCCACCTCAGCGAACATCGCATCCTCCTCCCCCCAAACCAAACCGAAATTCCCTTCACCCTCCCCAACAATTCAGAGTTCGAAGGCTTCATCCAACCCCTGCAACTTCAAGACAGTTATGGGGTATTTTTCAACATCGGTTATGACGAGGAAAACCAAAGCCTCGAAGATGTCGAGATTCCCGTTTTACAACAGTTTAACCCTGACCATCAACTCCAGTTTCCCCTCACCCCGTTTTTCCTGGGAGAAACCCTCATCCTCACCCTGTGGTTAAACCGAAAAACGCAACAACATCAACCATGACTATCTCAGCCAACTCGCCAATCAATGCTACCAAGCCTTATTTCCCACAACTTCCCCCCCGTTATCCCGTCGTGGGGAATTATTCGGAAGTTCCATTTTTGAATATGGGAATCCTCGCGAACCGGATAAATCCCCCCATGTTCTCATCTGGCTATTTCGCGATGAACTCGCCGACCAAACTCTGCAAAAATGCTTTTCTTCCACCTTTGACCTGTTTTTCTATCGCCATAAAGTCAGCCAAGCATTTCAAGATAGTTGGGACATTTACAAGCAACTCAGACGGTATTATCGCAGCCTAGACCCCATCTTAGACGAAATTCAAGTCCAAATTGATACCGCCAACCCTGACCCCCAAGATACCACCTATCTGCAAAATTTAAAAACTCAGTTAAAACAACTTTCTGCTGATTCTCTGATTTACGATCGCCTGCTACGGAAAATGAAAGATTTGTTGACGACAATTAACATCAATATTAACAATTATAATGAAACAATTGAGCGGATTTGTGCTAGACTAGGACTCGATAAGGAAGAACTATCATTTTGGCGGCATTTCGGGGTCTTCCGGACTTAGTGTGCTAAACTATCAGTTTTAATAGCCAAAGAGTAAGCTAAATAAGGACTGTAGCCTCTAAGCTACTCAAAACGACTTGAAATCCGGGTCTAAATGATTGAAGCTCTTGCTGTCCAAGATTTTGGACTTTCCAACTAACAATTTAGCACACCAACTACGGAAGACCCAGAAAAACAAGAACAAGCCAACCAGAAACTACAAGACCAAATCCAAGCCGTGGGGGTGGGCATTGCCGCGGGGGCGATTGTTGCCTCCACCTCCGGTTTAGCCACCGAACCCTGGCAATGGCCTAGTCGCGATCGCCCCTGGCTTCCTCCCCATCCCTTTGTGATTGCCTTCTTCGCCAGTGTGATCTGTTCTGCAGGAGCCTGGTGGATCGCCAAACAACTGATTCAAAAAGGGCGATCGCCGCGTAACAGTTGACACCAACAAAGTTATTTCAAATCAGTCTTTTTGATTTTGCCGGAGGAGGTTTTGGGCAATTGAACACAAAACTCTACTAACTTTGGTATCATGAAATCTTCCAAATGGGCGCGGCAATGAGTCGGATATCCTGAGAAAGGAATTGTTGAACTGTTTGTTACCTAATGTCACCAACTACAGCGAACCAGGGTGTTCCTGACGCGCGAAGCGAAGCTATCCCGAAGGGAATCGCGAATCCGTCTAACCTTTTAAAGGTAGCGGAGGCTTACTTGCGCGAAATTGTTGCCCCTCGCGCCTCAGAGATCGATCAGGATACGGAAGCATTACGCACCGCACTGAAAGGATTAGGCGATCGCCATCTGCTAGCGCTGAAGGTTCCCCAAGATTGGGGAGGTGCTGAGGTGAATCCTGTCACCTTCTTTCACTTCCAACAACACGTCTCTCGCTATTCCGGTGCGTTGGCTTTTCTGCAAACTCAACATCAGAGTGCAGGTGGATTTTTGGCAAAGAGTGACAATGAAGCCTTAAAGCAGCGCTATCTTCCCCGCATGGGGAGGGGTGAGGCGTTAGTGGGGGTAGGTTTCTCCCAACTGCGACGCACCGGGAATCCCCTAGTCAAGGCAACTCCTCTAGATGGGGGCTATCAGATTACTGGAAATGTCCCCTGGGTTACGGGTTTTGGCTTATTTGAGGATTTTGTGATTGGGGCGACATTACCCGATGGTCGGGAACTCTATGGTATTGTACCCTTTACGTCTACGGAACAAGGGGTTGGGAGTGCGATCGCGTTTAGTCAACCCATGGCGTTAGCAGCGATGAATTCAACCAATACAGTGTCTGCTAGTCTAACGGATTGGTTTTTACCTCACGAGTCAGTTTTATTCGTCAGAAAAGCCGGGGCGATTCACGAAACAGATCGAAAAAATGTATTAAATCATGGGTTCTTTGCCTTAGGCTGTGCTAAAGCCGGATTAGATATTGTGGCTGCCGTTTATCAACGCAAGCAATTAGGATTTATTCAAAACGCTTTTAATGCTCTCACCGCTGAAGTCTGCGACTGTGAAGCCGCAATGATCGCCGCATTATCAGCCAATTCTGCTGACACCGAGGATGGGGGAGATAGGGAAGATAGGCGAGATGAGGGCGGGTTTAGAAACATCCGGGTGACAACAAATGATAATAGTGAAACCCGCCCCTACATGGGGGAAAAACGTCCCCAATCCCTACAGCTAAGGGCGTGGGCAATTAACCTAGCAGGACGCTGTACCAATGCGGCGGTAACAGTCTCCAGTGGTGCAGCCAATCTCCAATCCCACGCCGCCCAACGTGTCTATCGCGAAGCGGTGGTATTTACTGTTTCTGGGCAAACCACGGCGGTAATGGAAGCAACCTTGGCGCAGTTAGTTCACTCGCCTCTAAATAGGGGCTGCTGAATAAGTGTTGTGGTGAGGGGGAGCGGGGGAAGCTGGGGAAGCTGGGGGAGCTGGGGGAGCAAGGGTACATTTTTCCTGAACAAGGTGATGCCATACATTTAAAGAATACTACCCGATTTCCTTGAACCAAACCCTCTGTCAATAAAGCTCAAAGTATTGATGGGCTTTGCGGTTTTGGCTTTGTGCAGCAAGCCCTAAATAGGGGGGATGGGGTAATGGGGAGCAGGGGAAGATAGGAAATATAGGGAAGATGAGGGATTCATGTAGAGACGTGCCATGGCGTCTGTATGTAGGGGCGGGTTTAGGGACTAATATTGATTGTTATCCCCAGCTTGGCTACAAAACCCGCCCTGCTCAACTTGTAGAGACTCCTCCGGTGGAACGCTTGGGAACTCCAATGGTAAGGGTTGGGGGGGTTAACGCACTGGTACTGGTAGACCTAATCCTCGATTCTTATGTCAAACTAGATAAGTTCCAAAATCCAGTCCAAGGGACTCATCCTCAGGTTGAGGCAAGATCAGAATAGCTGTCTATAGTTCTGGGAACATTCAGACACGAGATTAACGTGATTGAAGTCGAAGTCCATTCCTCTCTACGTGCCTTTCTGCGAGAGCAAGGTCAACCCAACTGGCCCCACCATTTAACCATGGCGCGGCTGGTAGCGCGGGCTTTGCGCTTGGGGCGTTCTGCATTAATTCAAACGGGAAGTCCCCAAGAACCCTATCGTCTGAGTTACTTGGCACCTGCTTTAATCTGGCAGGAACCCGTGATTATTGTTGCGCCTGTGTCAGTCCAAACGTGGCTGCTACAGGTTGAAATTCCCAGCTTGCAAGAATGGATGGGTACAAATAAGGCGATTCACGTTGGTGACAGGTTCCCAGATGAGCATTTTCAAGGACTGCTGATTACCACTCCCGAAGCATGGTTGGCAGATCGTTTGGGAGACAAAAGGGCGTTTCCTCAAGGTATTCCCACCCTCATTGACCAAGCGGACGATTTAGACGACTGGGTACGCGATCAACTCAAGAGTACGATTCAGCCTCAACATTGGCATGACCTGATGTTAGCCCATCCGCAAAAGGCAGATTGGATTCGGGATAGGCGGGTGCGGCTAACCAAACGCTTATTTGAGCGTCCAGCCAATCCTTATGATTGCTATCTGATAGAATCGGGCGCACAAGCTGTCATCCAGGAGTTGTTTGAGGTCTTACAATCGGCAAATGGTGGGGAGTCTGCCTATATACCACCAGCCTGGAAACAGTTTTGGCAATGCTGGCAATCATCAAATCAGTTTACCTGGGCAGCGATTGAGCGATCGCAGGGTCAATTTTCCCTGTATTGTGAACCCACAGAAGTAGCAACATCCCTCAGCCGCATCTGGTCAGAACAACCGATAGTCTTAATTGGCGGGGCGCTAGATTTGGAGGCGTCGGCGGACGTTTACCGTCAACAACTGGGTTTAGGAGAGTTAACCTGCTTAAAATTCTCGCCTGACCGCCACAGCAAACTGATTCAGCTTTATTTACCCGATAGGCTACCGATGCCGAATACGCCCCGCTTCCGAAATGCCTTGTTTCAACAAGTGCGAACGCTTTTAGGGGCAAGTCATCAGGTGAAAACACCGATCGTCATCTTAGTCGGAGATGTCCCTCTGAAAAGTCAGTTAGGGGCAGTTTTAGCCGCTGAATTTGGGTCGCGAGTCCAGGTGGAAAAGACCCAGCTAGAGGAAAATGGTATTCTAGTTTGCGGTTGGGAATTCTGGCGCTCTCAGCAACAGTTTTTACCCTCTCCCCAACTGTTAATTATTGCCACGTTACCCCTACCCTCCCTAGAATACCCTTGGGTTGCAGGTCAAGTGGCGTACTACAAACAGCGACGGTTAGACTGGTTTCGCTTATATCTATTACCTGCGGCGTTGCGAGAATTACAACGGGCAGTTGCGCCAGTGCGAGACTCTCAAGGGATTGTTGCCTTATTAGACAATCGGGTTAACCATCGCAGTTACGGCACTCAAGTGTTGTCGGCGTTGAGTCCCTTTGCCCAAATTAATTATGTGGATGAAGGGTGGTTTGAATGACATCCTTCTCAACTAACCCTCAACGGTTAGAGTTGGGATATTCACGCCGAATTCGATCAAGGATTCACATTATGTCTTGAAAAAATGACCCTTTTTCTGTAATGCTTAAAATTTTAGGATAATAGCTGTGGCTTTTAAAATCGGTTTATTAGGACTGGGAACAGTTGGTACGGGAACAGCAAAAATTTTACAAGACCCCACGGGTCGAAATCCCCTGCTGCAAGCGATTGACATTCATCGAGTCGGCGTGCGATCGCTCGATAAACCGCGATCAGTGAAAGTGCCGCCTGAAGTGATGACGACGGACTTGGAGTCAATTGTCACTGACCCAGAGATTGATATTATCGTGGAATTACTAGGGGGATTAGAACCCGCGCGATCGCTAATCCTCAAAGCCATTTCCTACGGGAAGCATATCGTCACCGCCAATAAAGCCGTTATCGCCCGCTATGGGGCAGAAATCTTTACCGCCGCCGAAGAAAAAGGCGTCTATGTTCTCCTAGAAGCGGCGGTGGGCGGCGGTATCCCAGTGATTCAACCCCTGAAACAGTCCTTAGGGGTCAATCAAATTCACAGCATTACCGGGATTGTCAACGGCACCACCAATTACATTCTCACCCGCATGGAAAGCGAGGGCGGAGAATTTGCCGATATTCTGGCAGATGCCCAAAAATTAGGCTATGCCGAAGCTGATCCCACCGCCGATGTGGAAGGGTTAGACGCCGCTGATAAAATTGCCATCCTCGCCTCCTTAGCCTTTGCTGGACGGATTAAGTTAGAAGACGTTCACTGTGAAGGCATTCGCCAAGTCAGCGCCGCCGATATCGCCTACGCCCAGAACTTAGGCTTTGTGATTAAACTCCTGGCGGTAGCCAAGCGAGAGGCGAGGGTTGCCACCAGTGAACCCGAATCCGAAATGCTACAGATTCGGGTTCACCCGACTCTCGTCCCCCAAGCCCATCCCCTGGCGAGTATTCATGGGGTTTACAACGCGATTCTGGTGGAAGGAGAACCCTTGGGACAAGTGATGTTCTTCGGTCCCGGTGCTGGTTCAGGTCCAACGGCGAGTGCGGTGGTATCGGATATTCTGAATATTGCGGCGGTGTTGAAAACGGCGGGAGAAACTCACCACCTGCATCCCTTATTAAGTTGTGTACATCAACACTATTGCAGCATCGCCCCAATTTCAGAATTAGTCACTCGATTTTATGCCCGGATTATGACCAAAGACCGACCCAGTGTGATTGGTCATCTGGGGATTAGCTTTGGTAATCATGGGGTGAGTTTAGAGTCAGTCGTACAAATTGGCTTCCAGAACGAGTTAGCTGAAATTGTGGTTGTCACCCATGATGTCCGGGAAGGAAACTTCCGCAAAGCCTTAGCCGAAATTCAGGCGTTAGAAGCGGTTGATAGTATTCCCAGTATTTTGAGAGTGCTGTAGTGCAGCGGGCGTGGAAATACTGGGGAAGCTGGGAAAGCTGGGGAAGACTTCGGCGTGAGCGCTCAGTCGAACGCTGGGGAAGCTGGGGGAGTAATGACACATTTTCTCTGATAGCGGTGCAAGGGTTTGAAGTTTCAGAAAATATGATATCGGGAGATCAAACCCAATGTAGGGGCGGGTTTAGAGACAAAATTAATGGAGTCACCAATCACCTTTATACAAAACCCGCCCTGCCCCAATCTTTCACCTAACCAATTCCCTTGTAGGGGCGGGTTTAGGGACAAAATTAATGGAGTCACCAATCACCTTTATACAAAACCCGCCCTGCCCCAATCTTTCACCTAACCAATTCCCTAAAGTCCCAATTTCGACATTTTTTTAGTGCGATCGCGGTTTAGAATAAGGTGGGTTTGGTTGTCCAGTTTGGGATTAATCGATTATCTTTCGGTGGGGAAATGGGCGGGTTTTGTTGTTCCGTTATCGGTGAGGAGGGCGGGTTTTGTTGTTCCGTTATCGGTGGGGAGGGCGGGTTTTGTTGTTCCGTTATCGGTGAATAGCGGAATTTAGTCCCTAAACCCGCCCCTACATCTAATTTTTCTGCCCCAAATGCCTTGGTAAATAGATTACGCAAATTTGTTGTTTTTGTCCAAAGTCCAATGTTTTATGAATAAACCCCGCCCGTGGCAAACCCTAGACCGCTTCGTGGAAATCCGTTCCCCATGGCTTACTCTAATCGGTGAACGCCTACAAGATGACCAAGGGCAAATTCTTGACTATTGGCGAGTCGAAAAAGCCGATTCAGTTGTCATCGTCACGATTCAGGCGGGGAAATTTCTACTTCCTATACCAACCTATCGCCCTGGTGTCGGAGAAGCGACGCTGGATTTTCCCGGTGGACGAGTCAATCCTGAACAAACCCCCATCGCTGCTGTCCCCGGAATCGTAAGCCGGGAATTAGGAGTCTCTGAAGACGCGATCGCAAACCTAACTCCCCTCAATTCTACAGGCTGGACAATCAATAGCTCCTTCTCGAACCAATCTCTCTATGGTTTCGTTGCTGAACTTGACCCCACAGTCGCCGTAAACCCTAACCGAATCGGCATCACCTACCCCACCACATCCGCAGGCATTCACTCCCTCCTGCAAGAGTTAACCTGTCTCCAGTGTCGCGCTGTATTGCTAGAGTGGCAGAGTCAGAGAATTATCGCTGAAGGATGAACCATGAACGATAGAATATGAACTGTTTGTCATCAGCGATTTATCAATGAGTGCTTCTCCTCAACTTCTCCCCCATGAGCATACTTTATCGTTAAAGACGGAAGTCCTTGCCGATGTTTTAATCAATGTAGAAAATATTCTAATTATCCAAGATTTAGATGGCGTCTGTATGGGACTGGTGAAAGACCCATTAACACGAGTGATTGACCGAAACTATGTCAAAGCAACCCAGGCATTTGAGGGTCATTTTTATGTCCTGACCAATGGAGAACATATTGGAGAACGAGGAGTAAACGGTATTATTGAACGCGCCTTTGGTAATCCGGCTGAGGTTAAGGCAAAGGGGTTGTATCTCCCTGGTCTAGCAGGTGGCGGTGTGCAATGGCAAGACCGCCAAGGGAATGTCTCTCACCCTGGTGTTAGTGAAGCCGAATTAGAATTTTTAGCCGAAGTTCCGCCGACGATTAAACGACGGTTACGCCGCTTTTTTGAGCAAAGGAGTACAGCCGCAGAAATTGACAACTTGGAGGAATGTATCCAGGCTTCGGTTTTGGAAAATAAGGCTTCCCCTAGTGCCAATCTGAATACCTTTTATGAACAACTGCGCCAATACCCGCAAATTTATATGGACTTGCAAAAAGATATGCAAAATCTGATGCAAGAACTGTTACAAGAGGCACAAATTAAAGGGTTAGGCGATTCGTTTTTTGTTCATTATGCTCCCAACTTAGGCAGAGATTTAAACGGACAAGAACTCTTACGCCCAGCTCAAGCGCAGGATTCGGGAACCACTGATTTTCAGTTTATGCTGCAAGGGGCGATTAAAGAGGCGGGTGTGTTAGCGATTTTAAATCGTTATTACTTTCAACGGACGGGTTCTTATCCCTTAGGGGAAGACTTTAATGTGCGACAAGCGCCCAAAACCCTAGAGGAATTACTGGAGTTAGTTAAAGCGAATTTCGACCCCAAAGAAATGCCGCTGATGATTGGCGTAGGAGATACGGTGAATAGCTCTGTGGAAGAGGTACAGGGGAAACTGACGGTTCGACGAGGCGGGAGCGATCGCAACTTTTTACAACTGATTCAAACGATTGGTCGTGAGTTGGATACAGGCAATATTATTGTCTATATCGATAGTAGCCAAGGTGAAGTCAAAAATCGCAAATCGGTGAAAATTGGTCAGCATGAAACCTCTGGCGATGAAATTGTTGTACTCGAAGGTCCCGGTGATATTCGTGATGTCGATGAGCCTTTAAGCTTAAACTTTATCTTTCACAAAGGTCATCAACAATACAGTCAATTTTTTCAAAAGGCGGCGCGAGAAAGAAAAGCCAGTGATCACCGATAGGATGACGCCACCAACCCAAACATTAAGACAGTAGGGGCGCACGTCTATGCGCCCCTTCAGGGGTGACTACGCATACAACGGAATGAGCGATCGCATCTCTTCGTTTAGGCAAATGCGATAGTGCTCCTATTCAACCCAACTGCTCACGCCCAATTTGTTTTAACTCTTGCTCGTAAGATTGGTAATCTCCCAGGTATGCCTGCATCAGACACTTCCACAGCCTGCCGTGATTGGGGATTTGTAGGTGTAGGAGTTCGTGGACAATGGCGTAATCTTGCAGGTGAGGGGGTAACTCCAATAAGGAGGTATCGAAAGTTAAGCGTCCAGCAGAGGAACAGGATGCCCATTTATTTCGCATTGAGCGAAACATAATCGACTGGACTTGAACATCAAGCTTTTCTGCCCACTGCCAGACTTTGGTTTTAAATGTAGCTTTGTCTTTAGAGGTCATAGGCTTGGCTCAGGAGCCTAAAAAGTTGATCGACAACGGCTGTTACTTGATCTAAGTCATCCATTTCAGCATAAATGGCAAAAGTGACTTCTTGTCTTAATTCGCGTAATTCTGCCTCGCTGGTGCGCCAGTTAGGATGCTCGATGAAGGCTTGTTTTATCTGATGACTAACAGAGTCAGGGTCGCTAATTCCGGCATCTTCAAGGGTTTGATAGACAAAGTAAGTGAGGCTATCGAACCCTCGTTCAGCCTGTTCTTTTTTACGCTGTTCGTTATACTTGATTTCTTGCAGCAGAAGGTCTAACGTGTCTTGGGTGTTAGTTTGGCGGTTCTCAAAGTTATCTTGAATAGATTTCGCCCGTTCTGCCATTGCCACGAGAAAAGGATCATCGCTGTTGTCTTCAGCAGTCTTTTCGATGCTCTTGATCAGGTTAATAACTTTAGTGGTGGCTCCTGTGGGTTTATTTTGAATTGCTTCCAGGGTTTGGGTGTTGATTTCAACAAAATCAGTGATGGCTGCGATCGCGGTTGTGCCAATATGTTTTTGTACCAGTTCGTCGGTTTTGCGTTGTACGGCTTTATCGACGTAAACCCGCTTGGTATAAGCTTGGCGAACCAGGTTATAGATAGAGGACAGGGTGGTGTAGGGGTCGATATAGGGACGCAAGAAGGCATCGGGTGAGATAATTTCATAGAGCATCTCTAGCTCTTTGTAGGCTTTAAAAAAGGCTTTCCGGCGCTCTGGGTCACGGAAATTTTTTATGATATTATCTACGTCTTTATCGTTAAAGTTGTGTTGGATTAAATCTAAGTAAGTCGGGGCTTGCTCCTCCATTTTATTTTTAAATAGAGTTTTGAGCAGTTTTAGGTCTTTGACAATCGCGTTAATTTCTTTACTATCAAAGGCAAGCGCTCTTTCTAATTTATCGAAGATACCGACGAAATCCAAGACAAAGCCGTGGGGTTTGAGCATATCGTGATCTTCGTTTTCATAGGGACGGTTAACACGGGCGATCGCCTGGAGTAAGGTATGATCTCGCATGGGCTTATCGAGATACATGGCATAGAGCAGAGGTGCATCAAACCCTGTGAGGAGTTTCTCTGTAACGATCAGGATTTTGGGATATTCCCCAAATTTAGCGAAATTTTCACGGAGTTGTTTTTCGGTTTTGCCGTCGATGTGGTGGGCTTTAAGTTCTGGCGTGTCGTTGTTGTTTCCGGTGTAGACAACGGCGGAATAGTCGGGGGGTAAGTAGCGATCTAGGGCTTGTTTATATTTAGCGCAAGCCGGACGATCTACAGCTACCAGAAAGGCTTTATAGCCCAACGGTTCAACGTTTTGAGTATAATGTCCAGCGACATATTTGGCAACAGAATCAACTCGTTGATCCCCTTTGAGGAAGTTCTTCAGGTTGACGGCGCGATCGAGGATTTTATTGAGTTCGGCAATATCATTAATGCCTTCGGTTTCGGCTAGGTTGAGAAATTCCTCGTCCATAACTTGAGCCGGGACAAGCATCTCATTGGGAGCAATGTTGTAGTAGAGGGGGAGGGTAGTTTTGTCCTCGATACTTTCAGCAATCGAATATTTATGAAGATATCCATCATCGTCTTCGATACCAAAGGTTTTAAACGTACCTGTACCGTAGCTGGTTTGGTCGATGGGTGTACCCGTGAAGCCCACAAAGGTAGCGTTAGGTAGTCCCGCCATGAGGTAGTTCCCTAAGTCCCCGCCAGTGGTGCGGTGTGCCTCGTCAATGAGGATGTAGATATTAGAACGGGTGTTGATGTTTTTTGGCATCCCTCGAAATTTTTGGATCGTAGAGACAATGATGCCCCGATAGTCATTTTCGAGGAGTTCAATTATAGTAGAAATGCGGTTGGCATGGCGAACGTTATTAAGTCCTAAACTCTTGAGGTTACGAAGCAGTTGATCTTCGAGTTCGTTACGATCAATCATTAGCAGAATCGTCGGCTTGTTGCTCTCTGGGGCTTTAAAAAGCATTTCTGCTGTTTTGATCATCGTGAAGGTTTTACCGCTTCCTTGAGTGTGCCAGACGAGTCCCCTACGGCGTTGGGAGTCGTGACACCGTTGAATCACTTGCTCGACGGCTATGGTTTGGTGTTGGCGGAGGATGTACTTGTTGAGGGCTTCGTCTTTTTCGGCAAAGAGAATGTAATTTTGCAGGAGTTTGAGCAGATAGAGGGGTTGACAGAAACTCTTGATTTTCGCTTCCAGGTTGCCGATTTCTTCGTCTTTCCAGTTGAAGAGATTTCGCCGTACCAGATTCCAGGTGACTCCGTAGGAAAAGCCGATGGATTCGGTGGCGGTAAAAATCATCTGGGGAACGAATAACTCTGGGGTTTCGTTGTGGTAACGGCGGATTTGGTCAATACCTAAAGCGATCGCTTCGTCTTTGGTGGCGTTTTTACATTCGATTACGAGGATAGGGATACCGTTGATGAGAAAGACAATATCTTCCCTTATGCCATGTTTACCGTTATGGATATAATACTCTTCCGTGACTTCGTACACGTTTTTGGTCAGACTCAGATCACTGTAGTCGATGAGTGTTAGGTCAAGTTCCCGATTTTCGGGTGCATAGAAGTATTTGCCTGTGTTGCGGAGATAGTCGAGAAAGTCCCGATTACCATAAATGCTGGTTGGGAAGTTGCTCAGTTGGGAAATGAGTACCCCTTGGGGTTCGGTATAGTGGGGGTTAAATTCTCTAACTTTTTGATAGAGGAGATCGTCAAAGTAGAGGGAGGCTTGTTGGGCTTTCTCCTGAATGTTGCCACTGGAGCGATTAAAACCTCGCCTAGTTTCGGCTTCGGGGCGAGGAACAAATGTCCAACCGATTTCTTGGGCATAGGTGAGAATGCGATCTTGGACGGTTTTATGTTCTCCAGGTTTAGGCATGATTGGAATATGAAGATAGTTTACTTTTGAGTAGTGCGGTAAGTCTGATCAGGGGCATTCGGTTTTTCAGGAATGGTGTATTCCAGCAACCCCTCATCAACTAAGGGCTTTATATAATTTTCTAACAAATATTTCCGTTGCCGTTTTACCAAAGATGCAAGTTCAGAAGAGGAGCGATTTTGGTGTTTGCATAACTCAAGAATTAACGCTTTGATTTCTTCCGGTGCAGTTCGTTTACCTATCTTTGCCAATCGGTTTTCAAGAGATTCTTCTTTTACAGGAGGAAACAACTCAAGAGCAAGCTGCTCAGGTGGGAGTGTACTACTATCCTGATTAGAGGTTGAGGGGTGTCCTGATAAGCTGTCCTGATAAGCTGTACTACTGTCCTGACTAGGCTGTGGAGACTGTCCTGACAAGCTGTCCTGACTAGGTTGTGGAGACTGTCCTGATAAGCTGTCCTGATAAGCTGTACTACTGTCCTGATTGGGTTGTTCTGACTCGGATTGCTCTGTAGATTGGAACTTAGGGCTAAGGGTGTAATATGTAGCTGAACTCTTGCCATGAGATCTAAGCAAACCACTATCCCTCAGTCGCTTTAGGCTTTGACTTGCTGTAAGCGTGTCAACATCATTGATGAGGCGACAGATAGCATTGTTGATTGCTCCCTTCTCTCTAAGAACAACGAGCATTTTCGCTTCTTCATCTGTTAGATTATATTCCTTAAACTGTTTTAGCCATTGCAAGGCTTCGTCATCAAAGAGGTTATGGGAGAAGAGGGTAACTTGGAATCTGTCGCGATTACGATCAGGGTCAAATTCTGGGAGGCTTAGATTGGCTTCTAGCATGGCTTCTAGCATTACACGAATCCCTGAGCCTTTGGTTTCAGCGAATCCTGTTTCATGAAGCACTGCTGCGATCGCTTCATTCCGAATCACCGAACCAGGCTCCCCTAATGTTTCTCGGTTAAGGGGTTTCAGGGAATAACCAGGATTACGAATTTCGAGACGGTTGGAATATTTGATGATCTGAATTGGGCTACGCTGGCTATAATCTCGGTGCATTACAGCATTAACAATTGCCTCTCGAATCACTTTCCGAGGAATCAAAGGAATATCACTACGTTGATCGCTGTCCTCAGCTAATCCAAAGCGTGTCGGTAAGTCGTTGAGAACATTCGTCACCAGTCGCGGAATTGCCAGCAGTAATGGCTCACGAATCTCAATCGTTTGATATCTGTCCTCATAATTGGTAATCCACTCGTTTCCTTCAATGAGAATGTAATCCACACGATGCAGAGGACAGTAACGCCGAAGCGCGATCGCGTTTCCAAAAAGAATTAATCCAGCAATGGTAGGACAATAGCTATCTTGCTGTTTAGTGATGACATTAAGGGCATAAAGTAGGTCTATATCCGAAAAGGCTAATTCTGGTGCATTGGGTTTAATTTTGGCTCTGGCTTGTCTGTAAGCGTTGATGGCTTGGGGGTCTAGGTCATCTAATGTGGCTTCTGGGATGGGGGTTGTATCGTAGCTAGAGGAAGCATTTTCTCGATAAAGTTTTTGCAGGTCACTATCGGTGCAACGTTGGTCTGTGGAGGAAATACGCCGATATGCGCCTTTGGGTAGTCCTGTACTCTCGATATAAACAGGTTTTTCTGTCGGTTGAGCTTCAGGAATATAAACGACTAAAACTGTTTTGTTGTCTTTGGTAGCGGGTTTAATCTCAGGACGAATGGTGATGTTGAATTTTTGGTAACAATGGCTTGTCAAGTCTCTCTGGATTTTATCGATATCTTCTATTCCTTCGATTTCATATTGGGTACTGTCACTATCCTCTGAGGCTTTAATCCCCAAGATTAAATATCCGCCTCCTAATCCTGGCTCATTGGAAAATGCGCTAATTGTTTGCCAGCAACTTTTACCCACATCTGAGCCTTTTTTAACTTCAATCTGAACACTTTCATCTTGAGTGGTGAGGAGTTCCCAGAGTTCATCAAACGAGTGCATCTTGTTTTCCTCCCTGAAGTTCGAGGTTAAGGGAGGAAAGGTCAAGGTCATCGACTCGGATTTGGGCTGTCATGAGTTGATGGAGGAGGGTGCGAAATAAGTCTTGTAACAAAGCCATTTTTCTAAGGGTATTATCTAATTTTTGATCATATAAGTTCAAACAGTTGGTAATCTCGATTTGTTCCGATAAAAAAGGTTTAGCAACGGTTATATATTTTAATTGCGCTCTATTAATTTTAGGAATTCCAGTTCTATCTTGAAACGAAATAGCTTGAGTCAAAAATAAATTAGAAAGAAATAACTGAAAGAGAAAACCTCGCTCAAAATAATTATTCTTAGGTCGTATCGGATACATATCAGCACTACAAGTCCCTTCAAAACTTGGTAATGCTACCTTGTTTAGATAAGGTCGAATTTTTGAATACAAGATATCATGTTTTGTAAAGTAGTAATTTCCACTTGAAATACGAAGTTGCCTATTTGTTCTTAAGCTTAATAAACGTCCTGTATTAGCTTCTATATTTTCAGAGCCAACATGAAGCATTTCAGAGTAAGGATACTCTTTAGGATCAACTTGACCACTTTTGATCTTAATACAGTCACCTAGTTTAACAACCTCCCAACTTTCAGGAATAAGACCAATTTCGGTCATCTTCTGCGGTTCGCCACGAGTGCCTTCTGTAAAGAGCTTTTGCATCGTGGCTTTTTTGAGTTCGGTGGTGGTGGTGATGAGTTGCTCTTGTTGGCAAATTGCCTCCTGCACCAGCGATAACACTCCTGCAATTTTTCGCTGTTCTTCTGGATGTGGCACAGAAATTGATAGTGTTTTAAAAGAATTTCTATCTAATGTCGGTACAGAAGCACCAGTTTTAAAGCGTGATAAATCCAAAAAATCCAGATAGTATGCGACAAATAATGGATGATTACCATGAAAGTTTTTAACATATAAACAAGTATTATGCGCCCAAAAATCAGTTATATAATAATTGACCTTACCCACAGAGCCACTGCGTCCTACGGTAACACCTGGAGCTTTAACATTACCGATGTCATTAAATCCAATAATTCCACTTGAACCAGCTACCGGAATATTGCCTATTTTGAATTGTGCTTTTGTTAAATCTTTACCTCTTTGAAGATTTGGATCGCCCTTCGCGAACACCAAACTCGCATTAATCAAAAACAGCTTATCCTTCTTCTCCTCTGGTTTAGCCTGATTCAGAAACAACAAAATACCAGGAGCAGTCGTGTTGTAAAACAGGTTTTCTGGGAGATAAATCACCCCTTCAATCAAATCCTGCTCCACAAACCACTTGCGAACATCCTTCTCCTTATTTGTATTCGCATTCCCCGAACCCCGTGACGCTGCCCCCGTATCAAGGACAATAGCAGCCTTCCCTTGCTCATGGGTTGATGCCCAAATATGCTGCACCCAACCCCAATCCGCCTTAGACCCAGGAAACCCTGCCCCTTGGGGAAATCGTCCCCATTCGTCCCCGTCATAGTCTTTTTCCTTAAACCAGTCTTGATTCCACATGGGATTAGCTACCACCCGATCAAACTGCGCCAGTTTCCCCCCTTGGCTAAATTTCGGATGGCGGAATGTATCCCCAATCTCGATCTTCCCCTCCATGTCATGAATAATCATATTCATATTTGCCATCGCCCAGGTGTTTCCGGTGTACTCCTGCCCATACAACTGCAACGGCGCAGATTTTTCCTCACCTTGGGACTCCTTTAGCACCAACTGACACTTCACCAGCAAACCCGCCGAACCACAACAGGGATCATAAATCACCATTCCTGGCTCTGGCTGCATAATCTTCGCCATGATCATGCCCACTTCCTTCGGCGTATAAAACTCCCCTGCGGATCTGCCCGATCCCTCCGCAAACTTACGAATCAAATACTCATAACTGCGTCCGATTAAATCCGGTTCGACATCCTTTAACCCCAGACGCTTCTCCGAGATTTTTTCAATCAGGTTCGAGAGACGGTCATCATCCAAGTCACGCTGTCCGTGAGTTGTGGCATTAAAATCAACCCGATTAATAATTCCATCCAGTAACGGATTAGCTTTGGCAATGTCTCGCAGATAGCCCGTTAACGTCTCTCCAATCTTATCCGACAGCTTACGAATCACCGACCACACCGGATCATCAGGATTTTCCGGTTGTAGAGGCAAGTAAAACCGCACCAGCTTCTGATCCATCGCCACCAACTTAAATGCCTTGGCGCGAGAACCCACTTTCTGGGCAATCCGGTCTAACTCATCATCAAAGACATCACAGAGTCTTTTGGTGAAAATCAACGGCAAAATAAAATCCTTGTATTTCGCGGCTTCCTGCGCCCCGCGAATACTACAAGCTGCATCCCAGATCCAATTTTCTAGGGACTTACCCCCATTCCCATTCCTCTGTGCTTTCTTGCCGTTTTTTTCTGCCATAAATGCTTCTGTTACTGATGAACTTGTAGCTTCTGATTGAGTCGTTGATGAATTTAGTCTAACCACACCGGAACTACAGGCTGACCTGCCTTTAACGATGCGATCGCTTCCTCTAAGTCAAATTCTACTAACTGGAGCGATCACCATGCCCGCTTACCGCTCGCGCTCCTCTGCCTAATGTCCTTCCTATTTTCCGTACCTTGACATTAAGCCGATGAGCGGATTTGAACCGCTGACCGTTCGATTACGAATCGAATGCTCTACCACTGAGCTACACCGGCATCACTTGACTACTATAGCAAGCTTTAGCGCAAGTAACTGCATCTTTTTTCTTCTCTGGCATGAATCCTGTGAGCAGGTTACTCCAAAGATACATTTTTTTATATTACAGCAAGGTTTGGCATAATTCACTGTCCAAGCTGGGGATAGTCATGTCACCATTAAAAGAGGTATGATCAACGAAACTCATGACCCATTCAACCCCAAACAATCGCCAGCCCCAGTCAAAAGCCAAATCGCGACAGATGAGTCCGGAAAAATACGCTCGACTGAAAGCTGAGGCAAAAGCGCCCTACCGAGGACTGAGAAAATTCATCTATGTGGCATTTGCTGCCTCTGGCTTTATTGGCGGACTTGTTTTCCTGGCACAGTTAATTGCAGGTCGAGAAGTGGGGACAGCATTTCCCAATCTGGCGCTACAAGTTGGCATCGTCGCCCTAATGATTTGGCTATTTCGCCTAGAACAACGGGCAGAGCGTAAGCCATAGGTTAAGATTGGCTTGAACTCGACAGATATCTGAATTAGGTAACAGCCAACCTGCCCCTTTTAATCTCCAGGTAAAATTTCTAACGCTGTAGAGTTCATGCGAAACGATAGACCAATCCGAATGTTAAAGTTCCCATCAATGGGTATTAGGTTGTTTAGGAATTGTCGGCTCGTTTTATGGAAATCGAACAACGATTGGGTCTATACCAGGTTTTCCTGAAGCTCTACGAGTATCATCGGGGTCTACTCGATGAAATCCTCCAGCTTGAAAAAACGGGGCATAAAACGTTCTCGAGTCGAACAGTTCGCTTTGTCACAGGTATTGTTCAAAGTCAGCGACCTTGTCTGATGACCAATCTGGTAGAGGGAAAAACCCAAACCCTGTTTCAGCCTCAGGGAATTTGGACTATCGGTCGCGATCGCCAATTGGCGATATCGATTCCAGATCCCCACTTATCCCGTCATCATGCGGCGATTTACTATCTGCCAAACAAAGGATATTACCTAGTCGATTTTAAAAGCACGAATGGTACTTATGTCAACGGTGAACCTGTCCACGGGCATATATCGCTTAAGGATGGCGATTGCATTCGACTCAGCACCCTGGCGTTTTACTTTTTCCTCTGCAACGACACCCAAAAGCTCAACCCTACCTCTCCAGAAATTATCGCGAAACTGAAAGCCTCCAAAGCGTCTTCCTCTGTAGAAGCCTCCTCATCCTCAAAGCGAAAAGCCCCAGATGAAGATTTGGAGTTACCCGCAAAAGCCAAAGGCTCTGAAGGGGACTATCACAAAGGGACATCACGATTTTTACAAGAACTATCAAAGTTAGAAGAATTATCTGGAGAACCTGCCTTACCTAAATTAAATTCCCATCAACGCGCAGAAATTTTAGATCGATTTTTCAGTCGGCAAATTCCCAATCCGTAAACTAATGGACTGACACAGCTAAAATTGTGGATTAGATTTTACCATTGAATTGGGCGCAAGTCTTTGCGCCCCTACGGTTTCGGGTCTCCCATTCTAATTCATCAAATAAGCTGTGCCACACCAGTAGGGAGCGTTACCCTTCGCTAACGCACCCTTGATCAAGGTTTTGAGGGATTCAGCTTAATCTTCCTCAACATTTTCTTGTTCTTCCTCTTGCTCCTCATTTTCATCTGGGTTGATGGAATTCGCTGACACCATAGCTCCCATATCAAGCTGTTCGCGCACTTGTTGTTCAATAGTCGCGGCAATTTCAGGATTCTCTTCAATATACCTGACACTATTGTCACGACCTTGGGCAATATTATCGCCGTTGTAGCTATACCAAGCTCCCTTACGGTTAATCACTCCTGTTTGTTCAGCCAGGTCAACCAGACATCCTAACCGAGAAATCCCTTGTCCAAAGATAATGTCAAACTCAGCAATTCGGAAGGGTGGCGCAACTTTATTTTTTGCTACCTTGACCTTAGCGCGAATTCCATATTCTCCTTCGCTGGCTTTCTTAAGCGTTTGAATCCGGCGAATGTCTAAGCGGACTGAACAATAGAACTTAAGCGCATTACCGCCTGTTGTGACTTCTGGAGAGCCGTAGGTGATACCAATTTTTTGTCGCAACTGATTGAGGAAAATGACGGTGCAGCCTGATTTGCCAATATTCCCAGCAATTTTGCGTAGCGCCTTACTCATCAGACGCGCCTGCAATCCCACTTGGGTATCGCCCATTTCGCCTTCAATTTCTGCACGAGGCACCAAGGCGGCTACTGAGTCAATCACGACAATATCCACAGCCGCCGATCGCACGAGTTGATCGACGATTTCCAGAGCCGATTCACCACTATCCGGTTGAGAGACTAAAAGGTTCGCAATGTCAACCCCTAACGCCGATGAGTAGGTAGGGTCGAGGGCATGTTCCGCATCGACAAATGCGGCTACTCCACCGGACTTCTGCACTTCTGCGACGGCGTGCAAGGCGAGGGTTGTCTTTCCAGAACTTTCTGGTCCGTAAATCTCGATAACCCGTCCTCTGGGCAAGCCACCACCCAAGGCTAAATCTAGAGTAATTGCACCACTGGAGATGGTTTCCACCTTCATGCGGGTGGCATCTCCCAAGCGCATAATCGAACCTTTGCCAAAGGTACGCTCAATCTGGTTGAGTACCAAGTTCAGGGCTTTTTCCTTTTCGGGACTGTTGGTGATTTGGGTAGCCATGGATGCCTCAAGAACTGTTATTGAAATGGACTGAGAATTAGTGCAGAAAGTTGGCTCTATTTTAACGCCGACTGCCTGCGAGATTAAGAGTATCTGATTTTTGGGACTAAATCACGGAAATGCTAATTTGTCAATGCTAAGACATCGTTCATCAACGCCATAATCTTGCCGAACTATTACTGTGTTTTGATCCCAAGTCTTGGGCTGGAGAGAAACATTTGACCGCATTTTCCCTCCCCAAATATAGAACACAGGTACTACTATAGCATTGTTGGGTCAATCGACAAGTTCGAGGATTTGGTGGGGGTAGGGGTACGGAGGTGCTGGGGAAGATGGGGGAGATGGGGGAGCAGGAGGAGATGGGGGAGCAGGAGGAGATGGGGGAGCTGGGGGAGCTGGGGGAGCTGGGGGAGCTGGGGGAGCTGGGGGAGCAGGGGAAGCAGGGGGAGCAGGGGAAGCAGGGGGAGCTGGGGGAGCTGGGGGAGCAGGGGAAGCAGGGGGAGCTGGGGGAGATGTGCCATGGCGTCTGTGTGTAGGGGCGGGTTTAGGGACTAATATTGATTGTTATCCCCAACTTGGCTGCAAAACCCGCCCCGACTAAATGACAAATGACGTAGCTTGCGTCTAGCGATAGCGAGTATGACAAAGAACAAATGACCAATACCAATTCATTACTTCCAGAGGCAACCCTTTCAGTTGCGGGGTTAACCGATTATATTCAAGATCTGTTAGAGCAGGATACCCAACTCCAGAAGGTTTGGGTAATTGGAGAAGTTTCTAGTGCGAACCGCCATCGGAGTGGTATGTTTTTTACCCTGCGAGATTTAGAGGGTAAGGCATCCATTCAATGCGTGGTGTGGAACTCTGTGCTAAGTAAGCTGGTGCAACTTCCTCAATCCGGAGAACAGTTGATTGCATTAGGCAGTATCCGGATTTATCCGCAACGGGGACAATATCAGCTTATGGTGTGGCAGGCATTGCCCGGAGGAGAAGGGTTACAGGCACTGCGCTACAATCAACTGCGCCAACGATTGCAGGCTGAAGGATTATTCGATGCTCAACATAAACGCCCCCTACCGACGCATCCGCAAACGATCGCAGTCGTGACTTCACCGCAAGCCGCCGCTTGGGGAGATATTCGCCGCACCCTGCGACAACGGTATCCGGGGTTATCTGTGTTGTTTTCTCCGGCACAAGTTCAAGGGGATTTAGCACCCGAATCGATTGTGGCAGCGATTGAGCGAGTTGAGCGAGACGGGAGGGCTGAGTTGGTGATTCTGTCGCGAGGGGGTGGCGCATCGGAAGATTTGGTGGGTTTTGATGATGAGCGAGTGGTGAGAGCGATCGCGAACTGTTCGATTCCCGTCTTAACGGGGATTGGTCATCAACGGGATGAATCCTTAGCCGATTTAGTGGCTGATTTTTGCGCTCATACACCCACCGCCGCCGCTGAACGAGCCGTGCCAGAGTTGGCAACCCTAATTCGCGAACATCAGCAGCGTCACGAGGCGTTACATGAGGCAGTAACTCAGCATCTGCATACCTCCCGCAACCAATTACACCAACTCAGAAACCGTCTAACCCGCTTACCCCTTGACCGACAGCTACAGCAGGAACACCATGCGATCGCGCAGCAGCGACAGCGATTAATTCACTGCACATCTTGGCGTATAAGTCAAGCCACTCAACATTGCCAATTCCTGGGGCAAAAGTTAGCCACCCTTGACCCGACCAATGTTTTAAAACGAGGATATGCGGTGGTGCGGACTGAACAAGGAAAAATTGTTCGCAACGCGGCGAGTCTCGTTCCTGGAGAAGAATTACAGATTCAATTGGCTGAGGGGCAAGTTAACGTTAAAGTCACAGAAATCATTGATTAGGGGCTGCTGCAGGGAGTCTTGTGGTGGAGTTAGAGAGCAGGGGGAGCAGGGGAAGCAGAGGGAGCAGGGGGAGCAGGGGAAGCAGGGGAAGCAGGGGGAGCAGGGGAAGCAGGGGAAGCAGGGGGAGCAGGGGGAGCTGGGGGAGCAGGGGGAGCTGGGGAAGCAGGGGGAGCTGGGGAAGCAGGGGGAGCAGGGGAAGCAGGGGGAGCAATGGTACATTTTCGGTGATTCTATCGCCATAGTTTTCAACACCGAGCGAAGTCGAGGTGTTGATAGATAGTCTCACATTTCCTTGAAGATGAACAACTTTCTCTACGGCTCCAAGTGTTGATAGCTAAGGGTTTCGGCTTTGTGCAGCAAGCCCTAATTAAATTGGCTTGGATAACGGTTTTGTGAACTCTGACGAATGACGAATGACGAATGACGAATGACCAATGACCAATGACCAATGACCAATAACCAATGACCAATGACCAATGACCATCAGAGCAGAACTGGGAAGTGCTGTCTCCGATGGATGACATGACTCTCATTCCCAGTTCTCCAGATAAGGTTACATCCCTGGCAGATTTAGCCCACTGGTGAGTTCTTCCATACGTTCTCTCATCGTCGTGGTTGATTTATCATAAGCATCTTTCATGGCGGCTGTCACCGTTTCTGATAGGGTTTCGGCTCCCTGAGCGATCGCGTCTGGAGCAATTTCGACGCGCAGGGGTTCCTGATTCCCACTCATAAACACCTTAACCATACCATCGCTAGAGGAGCCTTCAATTTCCATTTGCTCCAATTCTTCTTGAAGCTGTTTTGCTCCTTGTTGTACCTCTTGGGCTTTTTTGAATGCTTCGGCAAGTTCTTTCATCTTGCCTAAACCGAAGCCGAATCCTTGTCCTTTGGTCATAACGTATTGACTGTCTCTCAAGTTGGACGGGTTTATCGTTGCTAAGTCTTAATCTTAGTACCGCTTCGGTCAATGCGACATCTTTAGACAGGCTGAAACCGTCCTAAGATTTTCACTTCTGGTTCTAAGGAGAGCGACCAATGCTGCTCGACTTGCTGCTGCACATAACGAATCAGTTGAAAGATATCGCTGGCTTTAGCACCGCCACAGTTCAAGATAAAGTTAGCATGGCGTTCTGCCACTTGAGCGCCGCCAATTTGATAGCCTTTCAAACCCAATTGCTCGATCAGCCAACCCGCAGCGTGGGGTTCGGGATTGCGGAAAACACTGCCACAACTGGGTAAATGATAGGGTTGAGCATCACGCCGTTGCTTTAAATGGTGAGTTGTTGTCGCTCGAACCTGTTTGGGATCAGCGCCCGGTTGCAACTGAAACGTTGCCTGAGTCACGAAGCGATTCCCCCCTTGCAGGATGGAGGTGCGATAGCGAAAGCCCAACTCTTCAGGCGTGAGCCGCTCCACAATTCCGGTGGGTGAAATAGTTTCCACACTCACCAGCAGATCCGCCGCACAACTTTGATGGGCACCGGCATTCATCACCACAGCGCCCCCCACCGTTCCCGGAATACCTACCGCCCATTCCAACCCTTGCCAACCGTGATTAGCGGCTTGCCATGCTAAACGGGCGATTGGTTCTCCAGCTCCCACGGTGACTTGACCCGTATCCGGGTCAAAGTAGGTAGAACGGAGATGACGAGTGCAGACGACTAAGCCGGACAACCCACAATCGCTAACCAGTAGATTAGAACCCGCCCCTAACAAGGTTATGGGTAATCCCTGCAAATCTGCCCATTCAAAACTGGCGAGTAGATCCTCGACCCGTCGGGGTGCCACATACCACTCGGCGGGACCTCCCACGCGAAAGGATGTCAAACTCGCTAAAGACACCTGAGAACGGAGGATACAGTCAGTTCCAGGCAAGTAAAGCTGAGGCTTTTCAGAGGTTTTCTGACACAGTGGCGCGTTAGCAACGCCGGGAGAATAGGATGACAAGGTCATATCAATACAGGTCAAAAGAATGCCGATGGATTTTAGCCAGTGGAAGTGGACACACCCAATCGGGTGCGGCTGGGGTTAACCAACCTTAGACGGTTTGACTCAATTCAGTGGAATTATCAGGTGTCGCCGTCTGGTAGGACTCTATAACCTGGGGAATAATCTGATTCAAATTTCCCGCACCGAGAAAGATAGCCAGATCTCCGGGTTGCAGGATTTGGGCGAGGAGTTGGGAGACTTCATCTAACGTTGGTTGGTAGTAGACCCGCTCATGGTGATCCGCGATCGCGGCTCGCACTTGTTCACCTGTAATTTGTCCAACACCGGCTTCGCCTGCGCTATAAATGTCTGTGACCACGACGAGATCAGCATCGCCAAATGATTTAGCAAAGTCTGACAAAAATGTCAAGGTTCGACTATAGCGATGGGGCTGAAAAATGGCAACAATACGGCGTGATAATTCAACCTGTAAGCGAGCCGCCGCTAGGGTTGCCTGAATTTCACTGGGATGGTGAGCGTAGTCATCGACAAAGGTAATCCCTTTACACTCACCCCGAACCTCAAAGCGGCGCTTGGCACCTTCAAAGGTAGCTAGGGCGGAGGCGATCGCGTCAAACTCTAGTCCCAGGTGTCGTCCGACTGCCACAACCGCTAAGGCGTTGCTGAGATTATGTTGACCTAACAGACTCAGTTGCAGCGTACCCAACACCTGATCGCCTTCCCAAATTCTCGCCGTGATGCCTTCTGCCTGATAAACAACGCGATCCACGCTGTAGTCAGCCCCGGCTGTGCGTTGTAGGCTATAGCTGATAGTGGGGGTGAAATGCGATCGCAATGTCTGGCAATCAATACAGCCCACGATGGTTTGACAGCGATCGGCAAAAATCTTGAAGGTTTCAATAACCTGGTCGAGATTCTGGTAATGGTCGGGGTGATCGAGTTCAATATTGGTAATCACGCCGATTTCCGGAGCCAGCTTGGCTAACGACCCATCTGATTCATCTGCTTCAGCCACCAGAAAGGGACTTTGACCCAGACGCGCATTTCCTTGCCAAGCATCCACTTCTCCCCCAACCACGATAGTCGGGTCTAGACCCGTTTTCAGCAGCAAGTATCCCATTAAACTGCTGGTTGTGGTTTTGCCGTGAGTTCCAGCAACGGCAATGCTGCGGTAGTCTTGCATCAACGCTGCCAGTAAGTCGGAGCGATGAAAAATTGGGTAGCCGCCTTCTACAGCCGCTTTGTACTCAGAATTGATTGGATTAATCGCACTCGAACATATTACTTGGGGTAAGCAGGAGGCAAGATGGTCTTCCCGAACCGAGTGGTTAACGTTTGAGGGGGCGGCAATTGTTTTTCGAGGGGGTTCCGGTTCAATCGCCGTTGCTGATACGCCCTGATAAATGGGGACATTCGTTTCTCTAAAAAATTCCAAATTGGTTGCCTTCTGGTCTCTAAACAGATGAGCGCCGACAGCCTGCAACCGCTGAGTAATCGGCGTCGAACGAATATCAGACCCAGATACAGGGAGGTTGCGTTTGGCTAGAACGTAAGCCAGCGCTGACATACCAATTCCACCAATTCCGATGAAATGGAATGGCTTGCCACTAAGATCGACAATATTAGGCATCTTAACTCCTTACACACCACACCACACAAGCCTACTGTGCCAATAACACGCGCTATCATATCAAGAATTGATTTTTCAAGATACAGCCAAGGGTGCATTTATCAGATTTTCTTGGCAACAGACCCACTTCGCTATTAATTGTGTTATTGCTCCAGTGGAGTTGACCACCGTATTTGTACTGAAGTAACTTTTTCTATCTCCAGACGGTTTTTTATACTAAACAGCCTTCATTCTTGGGTTTCCGGAAAATTCAGCAGAACCATAGAACTCCGACACTCGACCTGGGGAAGCCTTTTCCAGAGGTGCGAGGGCGCATCTGGAAGAGAAAGAACTCGCTGCGAGCCATATTGACATCTAACCACACCCTACACCCCGAATCCAAAAACTCTTATTCTCAATTCAGATTCACCCAAACCCTTGGGGGGAAAGACTTAGAGCAAGTTATATGTCCGACGCTTCCCGATCCGTCGCTGAATCGGCATTTAGAATTTGTCCGCCTTTGCGATATGATTGGGTTCATAAAAAGTATATTTACTGAGCTTGAATACAGAGGGCAAGACGCAGTGATTAGAGTAGCGATCAACGGGTTCGGACGCATCGGACGTAATTTCGCCAGATGTTTACTGACTAGAGAAAATAGTCAGTTGGAGTTAGTGGGCATCAATGATACATCTGATCCCAAGACAAATGCTCATTTGCTTAAATATGACTCCATGCTAGGGACGCTCAAAGCCGACATTGGCTATGACGAAAACTCCCTAATCGTCAATGGCAAAACCATTAAGTGTGTATCGGATCGCAACCCCCTGAACTTGCCTTGGGGTGATTGGGGTATTGACCTAGTCATCGAATCGACCGGGGTGTTTGTCACCAGAGATGGTGCATCTAAGCATATAGCCGCCGGCGCCAAGAAAGTGCTGATTACGGCTCCAGGGAAAGGTGGTGACATCGGCACTTTTGTCGTTGGAGTTAATCATCACGACTACGAACACAGCAAGAATGACATTGTTAGTAATGCGAGTTGTACAACAAACTGTCTGGCTCCTGTGGTCAAAGTGATACATGAACACTTTGGCATCATTAAAGGAACCATGACCACGACCCACAGTTACACCGGTGACCAACGGATTCTGGATGCGAGTCACCGTGATGTCCGTCGAGCCAGAGCCGCTGCGATCAATATCGTGCCAACCTCGACGGGAGCGGCTAAAGCTGTGGCTTTAGTTATTCCAGATATGCAGGGGAAATTGAATGGGATCGCGATGCGCGTACCTACCCCGAATGTATCGGTTGTGGATTTGGTGGCTCAAGTTGAGAAAAGCACCATTGCTGAGCAGTTGAACAAAGTCTTCAAAGAAGAGTCAGAAAACTCGCTTAAGGGCATTTTGGAATACAGCGACTTACCGTTGGTGTCCTCAGACTACAAGGGACATGATGCTTCATCCATTGTCGATGCGAGTCTGACGATGGTGATGGGTGGCGATATGGTTAAAGTTGTTGCTTGGTATGACAATGAGTGGGGCTATTCTCAGCGAGTTGTCGATTTGGCTGAGCATGTAGCGGCGCAGTGGGAAGGTTAAAGCAAAAAAACTTTACCGCTTGGATGCAGCAACCTCTCCACGAGTTTATTGGCTGAAAATTCGGAAATAAAAGTGATGGAATTCCTCTGATTCTGGCTTCAGCAAAGCCTCAATAGAGTCATTGCTTGTTTATTAATACTCAGAGTCTGAACTCTGAGTATTTTTTTATTACGATCTGGCAACAATAAGTAGGTGGACCCAATAAAAGCTAACGGTGGAGATCGTCATTCGTCATTTGTCATTCGTCCTTTGTAAGGGAGCATTGTCATGAAAAGCTAACAAAAAAACGGTTTCTCTGCCATTAGAAATAATCTGTACGATTAACTACATTTATGGTTAAAATAAAATAAATAATTAATTAAGCTGCCCGCTTCAGCCAAATCTAAACAGGATTCCAGCTATCCCAAAACTGCATATATATTTGGAGAACACCGTCCATGCCCATTAAAATTCA
Organism: Coleofasciculus sp. E1-EBD-02; assembly: GCF_040218245.1. Taxonomy (NCBI): domain Bacteria; kingdom Bacillati; phylum Cyanobacteriota; class Cyanophyceae; order Coleofasciculales; family Coleofasciculaceae; genus Coleofasciculus; species Coleofasciculus sp. E1-EBD-02. The sequence continues at coordinate 106,391 of NZ_JAVJQN010000008.1, forward strand.
AGTTGAGAGTAATCACTTCGAGGAAAAATGCCGTTGCAATTTGTGCGGTAACATTTTTTTCCCGCTAGAGGTGGTGGCAAGAGCGTATCGGGAATCTGGCGAATACGTTAGTGATGTTTGCCCGGAGTGCCTTGCCACTGGTACAGAGGGAATCAGTACCCGAATGCGCCAACGAGCAGACTACCTGCGATCGCTCGCGGTTGAGTTAGAACAACTGGCGAGAAGTGAGATTGAATCCCCCAGTCTATCTCAATTCAATATTGCTAACCAGCTTGAGAAAGCCATGCGCTAATCGGCTCTTGATGCAAAGTAGCATTTATGTGATATGGAGACGTAGCCTGCTACGTCTCTATAATAATAGGCAGTTAAATTCTAACGCTGCCAAATGACTATCCCAGAACCGACTACCGGACTTCGCGCCAATAGAGTTCCATCAGAAGTAGTGATTTCCAGTTTGCTCAACTCCAAGTCTTGAGAGCGACGCCAAATTTCACTCGCTAATTGCTCTTGATCCTGTTCATCCAATTCATACCAGCCATCACTCACGGTGACAATCAGACGGTTCCCCGGAAAGTTGGCTTGAATGGATTGAATCAGTCCATTAGCATACTGATCTGTAATTTCAGCCACTTGATCTTGAATCGCCGTAATCAGACGTTGTTCTGGGGTAAGTTCTAGGGGAGAGGAATTAGGTTCTGAAGTGTCTGCACGTTCAGGTGCGGCTAATTCGGCAGGTGCAGGGATGGGTTCGGGTTTTACTTCTTTGGCTAACTGTGTGGGTGTCTCTGGCGTTAGTGCAACTGTCGTCACCATTATGACCACAATAAACGCCGCGATCGCGCCCGTCAATCCCCAATCTGATAACTTTTGATTCCAAGCTTCGGGTAACAAAGAGCGGATTGCTGCCAAAATACTATCCCACACCTTCTCAACGGTTTCAAAGCGGGGATAGAGCCAATCCACCAGCTTAGACTGGCGAGTGGGTTCAGCCCTATTCGTTTCTTGAGTGGATTCATCTACCTTTACGGGTTCCTGAGGCTTATGCTGCTCGTTTGACATTTTTATTTCCCTACCCAGCAACGCCAATTGGCATAAAATGCGCTAAATTCTTCTTACGAACGCTGTTCCTACAGCACAAATTTAACATTTTTGCCCGTCTTGCTTCAGTCTGCATGACTGCTCTAGATCTATGAGTCTCAAACGCCGTCAATTTCTGATTTTGAATAAACTACCCAGACCTGCTATCGCTCTCGGTCTGGGTTTTCAGTAGCCCTGAAGTCATCAAACAAGCTAAGCTGAACATATTCAATAGTTCGATTTAACTTGCACGACAACTTCGTGCCTCTAGGCTGGTTTATAGACAGCCCCACAAGTGCAATATTATTGGCTCCGTTGAAGTCGGCATCCCCATGCCAACCACAATGCCCACACTTAAAAGTCTTGCCACTACGGTAAGACTTTCCCTTTACTGGGTGAATGTGCAGACACTTGTGACACATTTGGGAAGTATAGGCAGGGGGAATTGGGATAACTTGAACACCAGCACCAAGGGCTTTATACTCGATAAACGTTCGCAGTTGATAGAACGCCCACGAGTTTGAACGTCGTCGTTCAGTTTTGCTTCTGGGTTGCTCGTTAGTTCTTTCCCTGATGCCTGTCAAGTCTTCTATAGCAATTGAGGCACTTAACTCAACTGCCCGTTTGACCACTGACTTAGAAATATTATGGTTGAGCCATTGTTGGTAGCGTCTCTCCCTCCCCGACAGCCGTTTCAAAACTTCTCGACACCTACGTCGAGTTGTTCTCGTACCTTTCTTCGCTTTTTTCTGGAGAGATGCTCGGGTTTGAGCAAATTTATCTCGCACCGACTGGATATGTTTGCCGTCCCACTTTTTATCCTCTGATGTGACGGCAATGTCACGACGCCCCAAGTCAATTCCAATCATTTGATCAGCATCCTGGGGGGAGGGAGGGGTGTCCTTAATCTGAATATGCAGATAGAACTGACTATCGCGGTGCTTGCAGAGTTGAGCTGAGGTTGGTTTTCTTCCTTTGAGTTTTCCTTTCTGGTAGTTACCTGGCTTTAACTCAACCCGCTCTCTACCTTGAACAGTAGCGATACTTACCGTCCAGTCGTGTTCACGAAGTCGAAACAAGTCCTTGTCACAATCCATGCTGCTTGGCACAAAACCCTTGACAGGTTTGCCTTTTTGCTTAGCTGTTTTCCGGTTAGCTGCTACCCTGGCGCAAACCCTGATCGCCATATTCGCTACCAGGTTAAATTGACTTTTAATGGTTTGATAAGTCAGCGATTGGATAGCAATCTTATTGGTCAGCTTTGGATTGGTATGTTCGTTCACGTAGTTGCAAGCATCCGCAAACGCCTGAAGGGTCGCCTCTAGTTTGGACACCTGTTCAGGAGAGGGTTGAAGCTTTACGACTATCGTGAGAACTTGTTTCATGATTACTATCATGCCACTGGGCGGGAATATTGGAAATCTGAGGGGGTGACAAGGAACTTGAAGGTACTACTGGGTGTAGGGTGTAGGGTGTAGGGAAAAATTGACGCTTCGACTCCGCTCACTTCGACTCCGCGAGGGCGTCAAACTTTACTCAGGGAGTCACCAAAAACTCTATTGCTTATTCATTTTGACCCTGAAGTCCTTCCAGTTGACGTCGTTGCCTCGCCAGAAAGAGCGCTTGCTCCTTACCCTATCTCCTCTTATGGGCTTTTGTGTTCCTTACCGATTTACCCCACACCCCACACCCCATACCCCATACCCTGCCTACCTTTGACTTAGTTTGTCACCCCTTCAGATTGGAAATACTTCGGGCATCTAACCCTCGTATTTCCCGCTCTCCCCCTACGGCTTACCTCCACTTCGTTCCGGTTGAAGCCATAGCCCCTCGCGATTCGGGTGGTATTAGTTGTTTCGGGGTTATTGCTGTTGGCAGTAATCTCTTTGCCAGTCAAACGACTCAGACGAGTGATACCCATTCCCAGACTCCTAAACCAACACCCTCAACTGACACGCGGAATGAATTGGCTGATACACCTCTGCTACGCTTTGTTTCCATTGCCGATACAGGCACAGGTGCAGCCGGACAATATGCAGTGGCAGAGGCGATGACGGCTTATTATCAACAGAATCCCTACGAGTTGGTGATTATGGCAGGTGACAATATTTATAACGATGGGGAAATTGAAAAAGTTGAGGCAGTCTTTGAAAAACCCTATCAAGCCTTACTAGAAAATGGAGTGAAATTTCATGCTTGTCTGGGGAACCATGACATCCGCACCGCCAATGGTGATCCCCAAGTCCGATATCCAGGTTTCAATATGCAGGGACGATACTATACTTTTCGCCGGGGATCAGTGCAATTTTGGGCGCTGGATACGAATGCCAATGCGGATTGGCAACGTCAGTTACCGTGGTTAGAACAGGAACTCAGCCGTAGCGATGCGCCCTGGAAGATTGTGTTTGGACATAATCCGATTTATTCATCGGGTCATTACGGATTGAATCAAGCGTTTATTGAAACCCTGACTCCTCTGTTTCAAAAATACGGCGTGCAACTCTATATTAATGGTCATGACCACAACTACGAGCGCACTGTGCCGATTAATGGGACAACCTATTTAACTTGTGGTGGAGGTGCTGGAGTTCGCCCAGTTGGGCGTTCGTCATGGACAGTCCATTCCGCCTCAACGCTAAGTTTTGCCGCTTATGAAGTGTATAGCGATCGCATCCTAGTTCGTGGTATTGATACAAAGGGTCAAATCTTTGATCAAGGGATGATTCCATCGGGTTAAACATCAGCCCATGGGATGATGTAGTATTGATGCCTATTGGCGTGGGTGAACTATCAATACGAATGAAAAGCAAACTGATTCAGAAAATTATTGCCAGTGGACTTCTATTTGCGGCGTTAACTGCCCCAAGTCAGCAAATTGTGCAAGCGCAAGAACGCTCAACCTTCCTGCTAAGGCTAAATTGTGTGGATACGGGGATCGGTAACTGGAGACGTCGAAGTGAAAACGTGGTGGTCAATAAAGCGGTTTACTCATCGCGATTTTATATGGGTTCGGGCGATACTCTGGCATCATTGACCTGTAGACTGCAACCCAATGAAGAGGATGTTAGATTTCAGACATTGCAATTAGGGTTTGGCATGCGCGATAACGACCAAGGTAGTCCCAGGGTTCTTGTTAATGTGTATATAGATGGGGTAAAGGCTGAATCTCGAACCGTTGCACCCGGAGGAGAACCCGCTTTCGTATCGCTGGATGTGACCAACACGCAAAATGTTTCCCTGGAAGCTATCTGTACGAGCAGATTTCAATATTGCGATCGCGTTTATTTCTGGGAAGCTTCCCTAGGGATTGCTCCCTAAAGCGTCGGCGTCGGCTGGCGTAACCCCAGTTAATAGTTCCTCAAAGGTTACGCATTTAAGTTCTAAACGTGTCAGGGTACGTTTATACAACCCCAAACTAGGAGTTCTTTAATCAATTGTATGAGGCTTTTGCCGGACAAGCTCAACTGATCAGAGTATCATCAGCAGTATCAACAACAATTGCTGCTTTTTCATCCCGGTGTCATTTTATTGCCATCAGCCTACTATAAGCCATGAAAGTCAAGCGCCTGAAAATAAACTCGTTCCGTGGCATCGGCGATCTGACGCTGGAGTTCCATGAGACTGAACCGACAGTCTTGGTGGGGATCAACGGAACGGGAAAATCCAGTATTCTCGACTGTATCGCACTCCTACTTTCCCATTTTGTGGCGGAACTTCAAGATCCGATTGGAACGGGACATTTTATTAACGAACAGGACATTACGGAAGAACGGAAAATTCCGCGACATTTTTTTAGTCAGGAAGATATCGCCAATGGCGCCCATCAAACCAAAAATGAGATCACGATTTCTTTGAGGGAACGGCAGATCAGTTGGTTTCTCTCGTTATCCAATACCAAGGGACGACCCAGAGGCGGGAACATTCGAGAATTAGAAGGAATTTGTTTGCGAATTAAGAATCAGTTGCAAAACAATCTGAATGTGAATTTACCCGTCGTGGTTTACTATCCCGTCAACCGCCAGTTTTGCGACAAGGTTACCCAAGAAACAACAAAATACTATTGGTCGAACCAACTGGCGATTTATGACCACGCCTTAACGGGTGTGTCGATTAACTTTAGCAGCTTCTTCGAGTGGTTTAAGGATCTTGAGGATCTAGAAAATGAATGGCGTCGAGATAATCCCGAACACCGCGATCGCCTCCTAGAAGCCATCCGACAAGCGATATCCTCTTTGTTACCCGGTTTTGCTAACTTGCGGGTGCGACGTGCCCCTTTACGGATGACAGTGACGAAACAAGGTCGAGAATTAGTCGTTAATCAACTATCAGAAGGTGAAAGAGGCTTGCTTGCACTCGCCGCCGATTTAGCCAAACGATTAGCGATCGCGAATCCGGGGTTAGGGAATCCCCTAGAAGGGAGTGGTGTGGTTCTGATTGATGAGATTGAACTCCACCTGCATCCGAAATGGCAACATGAGATTGTGCCAGCACTGACTCGAACTTTCCCCAACTGTCAGTTCATTGTGGCGACTCATTCACCCCAGGTGATTGCCAATGTTAATCCGGAACAGGTTTATCTTCTCCAAGCTATCCCCGATAGTGATATGGGAGACACTCCGATGATTATCGCCAAACATCCAGAACCGTCAATGACTCAAGACAGCAATTCCTTGATCGAAGAACTGATGGAGGTTTCAGTAACGTTGTAGTCAAGAAAGGTAATGCTTGTGTCCAAATAACTACGGGTATGTATAGATACACTATACAACCGGAGATGATCTCAATGGGCGAGTTACTAACAGTAATTAGCTGTCCTATTACTGTTAGTCCAGCGACTCGCCCCGACCAAGAATTTGTATAGAGTTATTACCTAGTTTTCACGCTCCTGAGACTCGATCGCACGTTGACTGCGGTCTTCGAGCAGGTAATGGTACAGTAAACCCGCCGCCGCACCACCAGCTAAGGGACCCAGCCAATAGAGCCAAACGTACTGGAGTCCCCCTCCCAACAAAGCTGGACCGAGATAACGAGCGGGGTTCATGGCGGCACCACTAATCGGTCCACCCGCCAGGATATCGAGGGTAACGGTTAACCCAATAAACAAACCGCCGACTTGGGGGGCACGTTTATCAATCGCTGTGCCAAAAACCACGAAGACGAGAAAGAAGGTGAGGATAAATTCCAGCACTAAGCCCATCATTGGAGTTTCTCCATTACCTAGTGCGGGTGTACCCATTTTAATTGCTCCCAGTGGCTCTAGGGGTATCGCTAACTTAATCAGACTGGCAGCAAAGATGGCTCCTAAACACTGAACAATAATATATCCTAAACCATCTTTGAGATTAATTTTGCCCGCCAACCAAGCGCCGAAGGTGACGGCTGGATTAAGATGACCCCCACTAATGGCGGCGGTAGCGCTAACCATGACAGCAATGGTCAAGCCGTGGGCTAGAGCAATGGCGACTAAATCGACATCTGTGTCACCTTTAATGATATAGTTTGTCGCGATCGCACCAACGCCAATAAAGATTAAGGCAAACGTGCCGATAAACTCAGCAATTAAAGCTTTTGAATTCATTATCTTTAGTATCTTAATCCTCTGTACAAACAGCCTTGCCACTCCCTGAGAAGGGCTTGGTAAAAAAAATAGACTGCAAATGTAAGGATTCGGTAAAGAAATTGCCGTTTTCTTTGATCTGACTACTTAGCTACCCCTAAGAAACTATAGGTAAATACACTTGAAAACAACTGCCAATTCCTAACTCACTCCTCACCGTAATGTCTCCACCATGACGTTGGGCAATAGCTTGGGCGATCGCTAAACCTAAACCAGAACCTTCCTGGCGCTGAGTTCGGGCTTTATCTGCTCGCCACAGGCGATCAAAAATAAACGGCAAATGGTCTGGAGCGATACCAATCCCTGTATCCTCCACACTGACAACCACCCAGGTTTCATCTGTACTCATCGACAGGGTAACTCTACGCCCGGATGGAGTGTATTGCAGAGCGTTTTCGAGTAGATTACAAAATACACGAAAAAGTTGAGAGGCATCCCCCTTGACAAAAATGTCCGTTTGTAGTTTACATTTCAGAGTAATGTCTTGGGCTTCAGCGTTGGGTTCGAGACGCTCCTCAACATCCTCCAAAAGTTCGTCAAGGGGAATCACTGTCCATTCGCGGTTTGGTGCGGCGGTTGTCGCATCCGTTCGGGCGAGTAACAGCAGATCCTGCACCAAACGACTCATCTGGCTAGTCGCCGACGCGATCGCATCCAATTTTTCCACATCCGCCGGATGAATCCGTTCTGGATGAGTTTGCATCACCTCTACTGACGCCTTAATCGCCGTCAGGGGGCTGCGTAACTCGTGAGACGCATCGGCTGTAAACTGTTTAAGTTGCTGAAAACTCTGCTCAATGGGCTTCATCGACTGCCGAGTTAGCCACATACCGCCCACCCCAATCAGTCCTAAAGTGAGAATACCTGCTACACCTGATCCCCAACGTAACTGGGTGAGGACAGCTTCCACAGACTCCGTAGATTCACTGGCACGGACATAACCTTCAAGTTGTCGTTCTCCTTGGCTGTAACTGTACGCGGGAATCGCTAGGGTACGAATCTGCCCTTGTTCCCCTGTCTGGAACCCTTCTTGCAGGGGAAAAGTGGGCGAAAGGGTGCCAGAGCTCGCTAATCGTTGCTGATCCGCGCCAAACCACTCCACACCTTGATCCGGTTTACTCAGATTTTGCCAGGGAATGTCGAGATCACCATCTCCATCTAAAGGGCGATAAGCTGGTTGATCAACGGCATCTTTATCCTGCTTAATCGCCACTAAACTATGAGCCGCCGCTTGGGCTAAATTGAGCAGACGGTTATCTAATTGCTGATAGAGACTATGAGAAAAAAATTCATAGACCACACCATTAGATATGACCCGAATTGCCACCATAACCATCAGATAGGAACCCAACAGACGCCAGCGCAAGGATTTAAACTGGGGGCTGACAGAGTTTTGACGCTTTACTTTGGAAAGAGGGCAGGGTTTTGAGTGTGTAGGAGCAGGTTTAGGGATTTTCTTTTGGCTATTGAGGGTAACGTTTGTGCGAAACCCACCCCGACTAAGTTTTGGACTTTGATTCTTCGCTTTGCTTATAGGGAACCTGGTTTTGATACCCAATTTTGGTAAAAATTTATACGGTTTTTTATATCCCTGATTTCCCTGATCTTCTCTGACCATAAGTCTTTCCCCTGGCTAATGTTGCTTCAGCCGATACCCGATACCATAAACCGTTTGAATCAAATCCGGTGGAGCGCCTGCTGCTCTCAGTTTCTTGCGTAAATCTTTAATATGAACCTTAACCGCGTCTTCTCCGGGTGGATCATCCCATGACCAAAGCTGTTCTAAAATAGTGCTACGACTCTGCACACGACCATGACTTCGTAACAGTAATTCCAGTAAACTGTATTCCTTGGGCGTTAAATGTAGGGGGTGTTCAGCATAAGTGACTTGACAGGTATTCGGATCGAAGCTGAGACGTTCCCACTCCAGCACGGGGGGTAGGCTAGAATTGCCTCGACGCAGTAATGCCCGAATGCGAGCAGTTAATTCGGGTAAGTCAAAGGGTTTCACTACATAATCATCCGCACCCGCATCTAATCCGATCACCTTATCATTGCTGGTGTCTTTAGCCGTCAACATGAGTACAGGGGTCATTTTACCGGAACGTCGCAAGCGTTGACAAAAGCTAATTCCATCGAGTTTAGGTAGCATCACATCCAGCAGGATGAGTTTATAGCTGAATGCTTCGACAAAATCCCACCCCGCTTCGCCATCGGTAGCCATATCAACAATATAATGTTGGTCTTGCAGAGTTTCCGCCAGCGCTTTAGCAATGCGCTGATCATCCTCAACCAGCAGAATCCTCATGATTGTTCACTGCTATTCACGGGTAGATAGTTTCTATATTAATTAACTTTTCACTTTAGAAGGCTTCGGCTATGCTTTTCCCTATACTGTATCCGCCATCAAGTCGGCTGATGCGATCGCGATCGCACACCCTGTTCTCTCAAATTTAATATCTTCAAACGCTGCACAAACGCCTGATGTTCTGCTGGGATAGATTCGCATTGTAGGGGCGCACCGACGTGCGCCCAGCACCATTGGTATACGGAAACCTCACCGTTGAATCTTTGAGTCTCGTCATTGAGTCTTTGAGTATACCCAATTTAAATGCATAACAGCTTACAGCAGTGCCGTTCTCCTACAGGTAGGTACTGCTTAAGGCTGGTGGGCAATGCCCACGATGGCAGGCTGGCAAGCTTAAAGTTGTGGGTAAAATTTTTCTGGATCGCTACTCTCATAAGGGTTCCTTGAAAATACTTGACCACTGTTTTAAGCTTGCCAAGCTACTACTTCTACTTTCTTTCCCAGAGGAATTTCCGGATGTATCCCTCTCGTGCAACCGTTGCTAAGATAAGAGAGATTGAACTGAACCCAAACAGAACCAGTCTGTACAATCACAACTGAAACCTTCTCTAGGGGCAGGTTTAGTCAAATCGGGGAGGAAAACAACGATAATCGTGAAACCCACCCCTACATTCGGAAAAACTCCTTCATCCCGATGTACATAGCAACGGAAAAATGCTGGATGTGGCTTACCCACTATGGCTAAAAAAAAATCCCTAGCTCAAATCAGTGAGCCAGGGAACGTCAATCAGGGTGCATCTACCATTTCACTCTTCTGGAATAGGTGGGGTTTATCCGGAATAATCCTGGCTCAGTTCCTCAATTTGAGTTCAGTAGCATCCGCCGCCGAAAAATTCCAGGGTTCTCAACAAGGGTTAACGTCTCGCCCCTCATCCATACGATCAAAAGGTCTCATTGAATACATGACTCGCGTCTGAGTCCCTAAACTCTATAAGGAAACTTTCATAGAATTAAATCAATCTATATCTAAAGACACTATGAATGCGATAAATCTTGAAAACCCAGTAAAAACCCTTGACATTCAGCAAACTTGACCAGGCAATAGCAGTGGCACAGGAATTCCATATCTCTGTGACCCCTTTGGGGGATGACCAGCATCTAGTGCGGATTGAACGAGTCGCACCCGGGGTGCCTTTGGCAGAAGAACAAGTACGTTGGCCCATGGAGGAGTGGTTAACGCAAGCGAGACAATTGATGAATGATCCCCTTCTGGGCTTGTTACAAGGAGGGGCTGGCGGTATAGATGAGCTGTTTTTCTTGCCTAATTCAGATCAGCAAGTGCGTCAATCCTGCCAAAACTTAGTGGCGCTGGGTCAGGAACTCTATAATGCCTTATTCCAAGGGAGCTTGCGGGATAGCTGGATGATGGCACAAGCGATCGCGCAAAATCAACGCACGGTATTACGACTGCGCCTGGGACTCAAAGGGAATCGCTTACCCCGCTTACCCTGGGAAGTTCTCCATGCAGGCGATCGCCCTTTGGCAACCGGGACAGATGTCGCCTTCTCCCGATATCAACTCAGCACCGGGTTGATGCGACCGATTCATTCTCTCCCCCCTCAACCCAATCCTGTCCTGAAAATTCTGATGGTCATTGCTGGACCGAGTGACCAAGAGAGTTTAGAACTGGCACAGGAAGCAGCACATCTACAAGAAGAACTCAAAAACCGTTCTCGCCAAGAACCCCCAGCGATTCAACTCACCATTCTCGAACAACCGGGACGAGAACAACTTACCCAAGCCTTAGAACAAGGTCAATATCAAGTCTTCCATTATGCAGGTCACAGTAGTCTGGGGGATTCTGGCGGTGATGTTTATTTAGTCAGTAATAAAACCGGATTAACGGAAACCTTAAACGGCAATGATTTAGCCGGATTGCTAGCAAATAACGGCGTGCAATTAGCCGTATTTAACTCCTGTCGTGGTGCCTATACAGCCACCTCAGACCCCTTAGATAATGGCAAAGACCGCAATTTAGCCGAAGCCTTGGTCAAACGAGGAATTCCTGGGGTTTTGGCAATGGCAGAGCGAATTCCCGATGAAGTGGCACTCACCCTCACTCGCCTCCTTTATCGGAATCTCAATCAAGGCTATCCCATTGATCTGAGTCTGAGTCGAGCGCGACAGGGGCTAATTTCTGCCTATGGCTCTAACCAATTATATTGGGCGCTGCCTGTACTTTACCTGCATCCCGAATTTGATGGATTCCTCACCAACGTGGAAGATGACTATCACCATCGGGAAGAACGATTACAGTTACCGGAACCACCAGATATGCCATTAGTCTCTGATCAAAGTGACGCTGAACTATTCACACAACAGATGTTAAACACAACGAGGTTAGAGGATGAGGATGAATTCCTGGAGGAGAAACCTCCCCTAGCTAAGTATGAGTATCAACCGAGGCAAAATTGGCTCGATGAGACGCCCTCAGAGGAGACTCCCTCAGAGGAGACTCCCTCAGAAGATGAGGGGGATGATCCGTCTAGCTTTATTAAGAATTTACTCGAACAACTGGATAGTGAGCCGGAGATCGAGGAACCTAAATTACCTCCCCTAGATCCGAACCATCCCCCACAACCAGCGCCTGAACAAGAGAATCAGGACGTACCTAACCCGCCGCCTCAGCAACCCACAGTTTCCTCAGCAGCACCAGCACCAACGTCTGTACCAAAAACAGCAACGCCGTCATCTGAACAGACGGTGACGCCGAAACCCGCTCCAGTGGAATCGACTGAAAAAGGATGGCGTTCTTGGCTGGTTGCGCCTAAACTGTGGATTGGATTGGGGGTTGGTGCAGTTGCGATCGCACTGTTGAGTTTTGCCCTAGTTTGGAACCGTCAGCCGTCACCGGATAGGCTCCGATCACAGTCTGAGTCTCCTGTGCAGAGTCTACCCCAACCCTCAGACTTAGATAGGAGCAACTTAGCGCAAGCCGAAACCAGTGACGTCACGGCTTTGGCGATCGAACAATTGGGTCAGGGGAATATCGACGCCGGAACTGAAGCTGTCGAAGCGTTGCTGAATCGAGGCGCGTTGTCTCAAGCCGATGCAGCTTTAAAAGCTGTTTCTACCTCCCAATTGGATAATCCAACCATCAGTTTTTTGAGAGGACGTCTGGCTTGGCAGTCGCTTCAAACTGGGGATACAAACTATAATATCAGCGATGTGCGACGGTATTGGGAAACGGCGGTTAAAGCCCAACCTGACTTGGCTAAATATCACAATGCCCTTGGCTTTGCTTACTACGCAGAAGGAGATTTCGAGCGAGCTAACAATGCCTGGTTAGATGCTCTCACCTTAATTGAACAAGATCAAATCGATGCAGATGTGGCAGGAAATGCAGCGAAGAAAGAAGCGTTAACAGCCTATGCAGGATTAGCCTTAGGATTCTGGAAATCCGCTCAACAACAGCCAGCCGAAAAGCGCACCAATCTTTTAAATGAATCGTTGAAACTACGGCAAAAAGTTCTCCAAGATGACCCCGTGAATTTTCAACCTGACGCCCTGAGTCAGAATTGGCTTTGGTCTGAGCAGGCGATTCAAGATTGGCGATCGCTTTTAGGAGAAACACAATAAAATCGGCATGGGTGGGTTTAAAAAATTCGATAAAATATGCTGTGTTAATACCTGTATGAATATAGCAACTATTACTCTGCCTTCGCGGATAAAATTGAGTATCGATTTAACCGATGAGCAGTTTTTTGATCTGTGTCAGGGATAACGGGGCAAAATTGGGATGGTTAATTGACCGTAAAAATAAGCGAGTTGAGATTTATCGTTCAGGAGAGGATGTAGAAATTCTCAACTCTCCGGCTACTTTGTCAGGAGAAGATGTTTTACCGGTATTTGTGTTGAATTTAAAAGGTATTCTGTAGGTGATTGTTGCCAGTGATCAATCAATTTATTCCCCTAGTGTCTAGAGTTGCCTGTTAAGAGTTCGTGAGTTCCCTAACCTAATCTCAACCGTTAACTTTAATTGTGTCCACCTACTCAGTAGGAGAAATAACGACGACTTGTCTCGACGCGGTTCTATAGCATTTCGCTCTCCTCTAGTTACAGTACAAGTGTTCTAAACGCCTCCTGAGAAAGGATACATCTCGCAGGCGTGTAAATAGACCAGCGCGAAGCGCTATAGTAGTGAAACCTGCCCCAGCTTCCCGAAAAACGGCTACGCGATCGCATCTTCCCATATCGCCTTAATCTATTAGAGGAAAGGTATCAACGGAAAATAGTAACCATGACAAAAGTGATTGTGATTACAGGTGTCAGCCGGGGTTTAGGTCGAGCAATGACTGAGGGATTTATCGCTCAAGGACATACAGTTTTGGGTTGCGCTCGAAACGAGGCAGCAATCAAGGATCTCAATCAAGCCTTTGGTTCTCCCCATAATTTTACCGTGGTCGATATTGCCGATGAAGATCAGGTCACGGCTTGGGCAAAACTTCTGCTCAACGAGTACAGTCCGCCGGATCTGCTGATTAATAATGCGGCAATTATCAATGAATTAGCGCCCCTGTGGGAAATTCCCAGCCAAGATTTTTCGGATCTGATTGATGTCAATATCAAGGGAGTCGCCAATGTGATTCGCTATTTTATCCCAGCAATGATTGAACGGGGAAGCGGTATTATTGTCAATCTGAGTTCAGGATGGGGACGTTCAACCTCGCCCCAAGTCTCATCCTACTGTACCTCTAAATGGGCAATTGAAGGCATGACGCGATCGCTAGCTCAAGAATTACCTAAAGGAATGGCGGCGATTCCCCTAAGTCCCGGTATTATCCATACCGAGATGCTGGAAGTTTGCTATGGCAAAGAGGCGGCGTCTTATACGGCTATCCAAGATTGGAAGAAAAAAGCAGTTCCCTTTCTGTTGCAGTTGACTCCTGCCGATAATGGTCAACCCTTGACTGTCCCCGCATGATATAATCAGAAGTTCGACTCTACGTTTGAGGCGAGACGGCAATTATCTCGCTTCAGCCTAAAAACAGCAGGTAGAGGAGAAAAACGGGAGCTATACAAAGTTTCACAAATAAAGGCTTGGGAAACCTCGCCCAAATCAGCTAAAATCGACTAATCATGTCAAATATTTGATAGTACGACGAAAGCAAAAAGGCGAGATTTTCTTGACTTAGCTATGGGGAAATTACTGTTCAAGGCAAAGCTCTGGACTCTAAACCAGGGTTTAGTACAGCATCAAGAATCAGGGAGGATTAAAAAGTAGTGGATAACGTTTATAAACGCCACTCTTATAAGGCAAACTTTGATCAAGCCGAACGCTACCACACCCATTGGGATGAATATTTAATTATTCCGATTTGGGAGAGAAAAACAGGGCGTTGGACAGTAACGTGGCTAGAATCAGAACAGTTGCTCGAACCGACCATTATTGATCCCTTTGGCGGTTTTGATTTCCCCACAGCTCAAGCCGCGATATCGGCGGCAAAATCTCTCATTGATCATTGTTCAGATGTGGCGGCTCGGAATGCTTTAGAAGATAGGCTGATAGAAATTTTAGAAGGGAAAGGATGATACAATATCCGGTTAGTGGAGACAAGGCTCCAAGGCAGAAGGGAAGTAGGAAAGTTGCAATGGATTCGCATTACTTTTCTACTCGACTTTATTTACCAAGCCATAGGCTGACGACGGTTAAAAAAGCCACCCGTGGGTCCATCATCGGGTAAAGTCGCCAGCCAGACAGGGGTATCAGCACCTTGCTCAACCTTTAACGGTGCAGCTTCAGAACCCATATCCGTTTTTACCCAACCCGGACAAGCCGAATTGATTAAAATATTGGTTCCTTGCAACTCCTTGGCAAACAAAGCTGTAACCGCGTTGAGAGCTGTTTTAGACAGTCTGTAGGTAGGAGTGAGAATATCATAATAAGGCGAGCTTGGATCACTCATTTCCGCAAAAGAACCAAGGGTGCTAGACATATTGACAATGCGACCATAATTTGATGCTTTCATCAAAGGAATGCAAGCTTGACACATTAGAAAAGCGCCATAAAGATTTGTTTGCAGGGTTTGCGAGAGCGTATCAAAATCTACATCCAATACAGACGTTGTTCTATCGAGTAGCACCCCGGCATTGTTCACGAGGATATGCAGTTCAGCAAGTTCTTGGTTAAGCCAACGAACGGCTTTGTCAATACTCTCATGACTGTTCACATCCAAAAGACAGAAATCTACGTCTAATCCTTCTTGCTTAAGTTTTTCGCAAGCTTCCCGCCCCTTGTGGGCATCTCTCGCTCCCAGAATAACGCGGATGCCTTTTTGGGCGAGTTGTTTACTAATTTCAAAACCTAAGCCTTTATTAGCACCTGTAACTAAGGCAATTTTACGGGTATGATCTTCCATATCCTTGTACTGAGAGGTTTTCAGCAACCTACTATCTGGAGGTTTCAACTAATTGTACCTGGGATAGACGCCAAGACTCTGCCAAAGCTTAGAAGATTTGATGAGATTGGCTTATCGGTTAATCCCTTGGCTAATTGGAGTTAAAATTGTCTACAATCACAGGAATTGGTTATGGAAACGCGACCTTTAGGAACTTCCGATATCAAAATCACACCGATTATCATGGGTACTTGGCAGGCGGGTAAGAGTGCCTGGGTGGGGATTGAAGACGCGGAAACGATTAAAGCTATCCGAGCCGCTTTTGATGCGGGTATTACGACGGTGGATACCGCAGAAATCTATGGGAAGGGGCATTCTGAGCAGATTGTCGCCCAGGCATTATCCGATGTGCGCGATCAGGTGGTTTATGCGTCCAAAGTGTGGGTGGGGAATCTGAAACACGATAAAGTTATCGAAGCCTGCGATCGCTCTCTGAAAAATCTCCAGACGGACTATATCGACTTATACCAAATTCATTGGCCCCCCGGAACATTTGATACTGAGGTAGTGCCGCTTGAGGAGCCAATGAGCGCCTTGAATAAGCTAAAGGAACAGGGCAAAATTCGGGCAATTGGTGTATCGAATTTCTCCCGCGCTCAGTTAGAAGAAGCGGCGCAGTATGGGAAGATTGACAGCTTACAGCCCCCTTACTCCTTGTTTTGGCGTAAAGTCGAGCAGGATGCCCAACCCTACTGCATTGAGAATAATATATCAATCCTGGCATATTCATCCCTCGCCCAAGGATTGCTCACGGGTAAATTTAAACCCGATCATCAATTCCCAGAAGGCGATCATCGTGCCAAAAATCGTCTGTTTCAAGAAGACAACTATAAACGAGCGCAGCAAGCTTTAGATAAACTGCGCCCAATTGCCGAACGTCATAATTGTAGTCTGGCTCAATTATCCTTGGCTTGGTTGATTGCCCAACCGCAAACCCATGCGATCGCAGGTGCGCGTCATGAGGGACAATCCTCTAGTAATGCTAAGGCTGCTGAGGTCAACTTATCTCAAGAAGAACTGCAAGAAATTGACGCGATCGGACGTATTGTTACTGATCCCCTGGACGATAATCCCGTGATGTGGGATTGGAATTCATAACAGACCAATAATTAGGGCTTGCTGCACAAACTGAAAACCCTTATCAATCAAGGCTCAGCAAGCCCTACTTAGTGCAAGTCTCTTGTCCGCCATCTGTGTCAACTTAAGCTGAAGTTCCCGGAGCCATGTAGAGCCGTTCCATGGCGCCTCTTAACCCTTCTTCGTTCATGGAATGCGGATCTGTAGGGGCGGGTTTTACCACTATCGTTGCTGAGCCAGCCCCGATTTAACTAAACCCGCTCCAATTTAACTTTCTAAGAAATAACATAACCTGTTTTACGTTTAATATAATCTAGAATCTTCTGATAACTCTCTGGATCAGTTTGCTCATTAATAATAATCGGAATTGAACTATCGGGTAACCAAAAGGTTAACTTGCCACTCGCCGCGTGAGAAAAGCTACTGATGCGGTTTAGATCGATTACATAATCACTGCGCTCATATCTAACTTGAATCCAAGATCCAGCTAGGGAATGAGCACAGACTTGTTTAATATACTCCAAAACTTGATGATACCCCTCTGGATCACCTTGCTGATTAATGATAATCTGGTGGGCACTATTCGGCAACCAGAAGATAATTTTGCCGTTGGGAGCGCAGGCAAACGCACTGATGCGATCTAAGTCAATCACATAATCACTGCGTTCATAATCAATTTGTATCCAGTACGCCACAAAACCTCCTCAAGCCATTGCGAGCTTTGAGTTATGAGTTGTGGATAATTTAGGTAAACTCATAACTCAAAATTCAAATCTCTAGGTCACGATACCTGCACTGGGGATTGCTGGATAATGGGAGCATTGGTTGGAGAAATTGCATCTTCACTCTGGCATTGCTCGATCGCAGCTTGCACAAATCCTTTAAACAAGGGGTGGGGCGTACTCGGTCGAGAGCTAAACTCTGGGTGAAACTGAGTCGCCAGGAAGAAGGGATGATCGGGGTATTCAATGATTTCCACTAAACGACCATCGGGGGATGTGCCACTAATCATATAACCTGTGTCTAAAAGCAGGTTACGATAGGCATTATTAAATTCATAGCGATGTCGGTGACGTTCATAAATTACCTCCTCCCCATAGACTAATGCGGCTAAGGTATTGGGCAGAATCCGACAAGGACACATCCCTAAGCGCATCGTACCACCTAAGTCCACAACATCCTGCTGTTCGGGCAACAAGTTAATCACGGGATTCCGAGCATTGGGTACAAACTCAGCACTATGAGCATCCTCAAGCCGCGCAATATTTTGCGCCCACTCAATCACAGAACACTGCATTCCCAAGCATAAACCGAGGAAAGGAATTTTTTGGGTACGGGCATATTCAATCGCCGCAATTTTGCCATCTACGCCTCGGATACCAAAGCCTCCCGGAACAATGATAGCGTTGACTCCAGCTAAAAAGTGTTCCGCCCCCTCGGTTTCAATATCTTCTGAACTTACCCAACGGATGTTGAATTCGCTCCCCAATGCGATCGCGGCGTGGCGCAATCCTTCGACAACCGACAGATAAGCGTCACTTAAGCGGATATACTTACCGACAATGGCAATTTCCACCTGATGGATTGGGCGATGCATTCGTTCCACCAAGGTTTGCCACTGGCTTAAATCCGGTTCCCGTTGGGAGAGTTGTAATAGATCTAAGGTTTGGTTTGCCAGTCCTTCTTGTTCTAGAATCAGGGGGACTTCATAGATGCTATTGGCATCAGGAGAAGTAATCACCGATTCTACAGGCACATCGCAGAACTCCGAGAGTTTCTCTTTAATCCCTGGTTGCAGGGGGCGATCGCACCGACAGACTAAAATATCCGGTTGAATGCCAATCGAACGCAGTTCTTTCACCGAATGCTGAGTCGGCTTGGTTTTCATTTCACCCGCTGACGGAATCCACGGTAGCAGGGTGACGTGCATATACAGCACATTATTGCGCCCCACATCCTTACGGAATTGACGAATCGCTTCCAAAAATGGTAAGGATTCAATATCCCCGACGGTTCCACCAATTTCGGTAATTACCACATCCGGATTGGTATTTTTTGCCACCCGATGAATCCGTTCTTTAATCTCATTGGTAATATGGGGAATCACCTGCACTGTTCCCCCCATGTAGTCGCCGCGACGCTCTTTATTCAGAACCGCCTGATAGATTGATCCGGTGGTGACACTATTGAGGCGGGACATCAGCGTATCCGTAAACCGCTCATAATGCCCCAAGTCTAAATCCGTCTCCGCCCCATCTGCTGTGACAAAGACTTCCCCATGTTGAAAGGGACTCATAGTTCCTGGATCGACGTTAATATAGGGGTCTAGCTTAAGAATCGACACCGAATAATCCCGCGATTTGAGTAATCGTCCTAAGCTAGCAGCAACGATACCCTTACCGATGCTAGATACAACCCCACCTGTTACAAAGACAAATTTAGCCATAGAATTTTTAAGTACGCCAGACTTTTCAAGATGCACCCCGTTAATTGTGCCACAGTCTTTTAAGATTGTTTGGAGTCGGGCTGGAGTGTGACGCCCTCAATCACTCATAAGAGTAATCTTCCCCTGATCGGTTATTGAAATTGCTATCACCCTGTACACCCAAACCAATGAAACTCGCTTCTCCTAATCTCAGACGCCACAAGTCACGCTTAGAACATCCTTTCTCCATTTTCCATGCACAACTCGTCTGTACTATGCCCGATTCGTTTTTGGGGATTCTTTTATCCTTTACGTTAAACATCCGCTCTCGTCTGGAATGTCCACCCCGAAAGCCTGACGCTTTTTTCGTCCTGATTGTCTCCCGAAGCCCGATGAACTATACCTGACAATGCCCCCAGCCCCTCTCCCACTCAATGCTCATCCCTATTCCCAAGCTAGACGACTTGCGATCGCTTCCGACTGACAAGGTAACAAATTGTCTGCCTACATTTACAATACTTTATTTTTCTTTATCTATAGTAAGAGAACAATGGCAAAATTTTATTCAGAACTCCGCGAAGATTTACAAAACTTCGTCAAAGAACAACAGATTTTTTTTACCGCGACAGCACCTAGACAGGGACGGATTAATTTATCCCCCAAAGGTATGGACACATTTCGCTGTCTTGATCCGAAAACCGTCGCGTACCTGGATTTAACAGGTAGTGGCAATGAAACGGCGGCTCATTTGCAGGACGATAGTAGACTAACGATCATGTTTTGCAGTTTTACCGATAAACCTCTAATCTTACGCCTTTACGGTCAAGGGCGGGTAATTCGCCCTGTTGCTCCGGAATGGGACACCTTTTATACCCACTTTAATTCGCTGCCAGGACAACGACAAATTATTGTTCTAGATATTGAATCAGTACAAACCTCTTGTGGCTATGGTGTTCCCCTATATGAATTTCAAGGTGAACGAGAAACTCTGGTTAAATGGTCAGAGAAAAAGGGAGAACAGGGCATTTATGAATATTGGCAGGCAAAAAATATTCAAAGCATTGATGGATTACCCACTCATCTTTTATCCGATTGACAAAGCAGGTAAGGTGTGGGGATCTGGGGGATCTGGGGGAGCTGGGGAAGTAGGGGGAGCAGAGGGAGCAGAGGAAGCTGGGGGAGCAGAGGGAGCAGAGGGAGCAGAGGGAGCTGGGGGAGCAGAGGGAGCTGGGGGAGCAGAGGGAGCTGGGGGAGCAGAGGGAGCAGAGGGAGCAGAGGGAGCTGGGGGAGCTGGGGAAGCTGGGGAAGCTGGGGAAGCTGGGGAAGCTGGGGAAGCTGGGGAAGCTGGGGAAGCTGGGGAAGCTGGGGAAGCAGAGGGAGCAGAGGGAGCAGAGGGAGCAGAGGGAGCAGAGGGAGATGGGGAAGTTAACTCAAAACTCTACCTTGCCTATTCCCTATTGCCTATTCCCTATTGCCTATTCCCTGTTCCCTGTTCCCTGTTCCCTAACAAATGACAAATGACAAATGACGAATGACAAATGAAAACCATCCTAGGATTAGCTGTATTAGCATCAGTTATGGCATCTCCCGCTTGGGCGGAACAACCTCTTTTCCTGACGTATCCGTCTGACAATCATCAAACCACGGCGGAACAAATTTTTTTAATTGGAACAGCACCATCAGCAGGAGACGTGCGCGTCAATGGTCAAGTTATCCCCCGCAGTCCGGCTGGACATTTTGCGCCGAGTTTTCCCTTGGAATTGGGCAAAAATCGCTTTACCCTGCGCTATCAAAATCAGACCATTCAGATTAATGTAACTCGCGTTGATCCGACTCCAAACGTGCCAACTGGGTTAAGCTTTGCCAAGGATTCCCTCACCCCAAACGTGGATATTGCCCGATTACCTGGAGAACTAATCTGTTTTCGTGCGATCGCGCCACCAAATGCAACCGTTACAGTGAACCTGGCAAATCAAACCATTCCCCTAATGGCTCAATCCCAGGATGTCCAGTTACCGCCCAATTCCGCCGGATTAATTGCCCAAAATCAAGTTGGTGTTCAATCAACGAGGGGTGACTATCAAGGCTGTGCAACCGCAGAAATTGCGGCAAATTTAGGACAACCAAACTATCAGCTAACCGTGAATGGGAAAACCATCAGTCAAGCTGCACCGGGACAGATTTCAATTCTCAACCCCGTTGAATTAGAGGTGGCTGAGGTGATTGTGGATGCAGGTGTAGCCCGAACCGGACCGAGTACCACCTATTCTCGCCTCACCCCCTTACCCAAAGGCGTCAGGGCGACGGTTACGGGGCGGGAAGGGGGATGGGTCCGTTTAGATTATGGCGCGTGGATTAACGCTGAAGAAGTGCGTATTGTTCCGAATACGGTTCCGCCAACCGCCTTGATTCGTAGTATCCGCGCCCGTCAGATTCCAGGGGCGACAGAGGTGGTATTTCCCTTAAATACACCTGTACCTGTGAGTGTTCAGCAAGGCGATCGCACGTTTACGTTAAGCCTTTATAACACAACCGCCCAAACGGATGTGATCCGCTTGGATGATGACCCCCTGATTCAACGCTTAGATTGGCAACAAGTTACACCAACTCAGGTGAACTATACGTTTAACTTGAAATCGGATCAACAATGGGGGTATGACCTGAGATATGACCAAACCAATCTGATTCTCACCTTGCGTCATCCGCCAACTGTTCGCACTCAAAATATAGCACCAAATTCTGAGAATGCTTTACAACCGCTAAAAGGAATTAAAATCCTCCTTGATCCTGGACATGGGGGTGCAGAATTAGGGGCGAGGGGACCCACTGGTTATCCGGAAAAAGATGTGAATTTAATTGTGTCGAAGTTACTGCGCGATCAACTTCAGGAAAAGGGTGCAACGGTATATATGACACGGGAAACAGATCGGGCGGTGTCATTGGGCGATCGCGTGACTATGATTAACCAAATTAAACCCGCGATCGCGCTTTCGATTCATTACAACGCCCTCCCTGATGCTGGTGATGCGATAAATACCAAAGGGGTGGGTATGTTTTGGTATCATCCCCAGGCGCATAATTTGGCGATATTTTTGCAGGATTATCTGGTGAACCAGTTAGATCGTCCGGCTTATGGGGTGTTTTGGAATAATCTCGCACTCACTCGCCCTCATACTGCGCCATCGGTGTTATTAGAACTGGGATTTATGATTAATCCGGAGGAATTTGAGTGGATTATGAATCCGCAACAACAACAGAGATTAGCCCGTGCGATCGCGGATGGAGTGACGCAGTGGTTCCAGAATGTTCAATAAAGCCAAACAGTGAGGATTATTTGATTGAGCCGGATGAAAAAGTATCATTCAAACCCAAGATTCTAAGGCAAAAGGTTCTACCTGTTGAAGGCGTTGGAAATCATTGTCGGTAGAAACAACTGTAAGGTTGTCGTGAATTGCTGTAGCTGCGATCCAAAGATCGTTATCTCCAAAGCCAAGGCTTTGTGGATTGAAGTTTCGTCGCTGTGTCTTATTTTTGGGTCCAAAAGCAGTAATTAGCTTCCCTTTGAGCGAACCGTAAATTTCCGAAATGGGCAGGCTGATGGGATACAAGTCAATTATGTCTAGAAAAGCTCTGACTTGCTGGAGGTTAGCTGCTGTTCGCTCAGATTTAGCTGCCATGTAGAAGAGTTCCCCACAGACGATGATACTGGTGGCAACACCTGCATCGCTGTGAACTTGTAGCTGTTGAATGAGGGCTTGTTCACCAAAGATGATACGGCTACAGTGGTTGGTGTCGAGCAAATACATCAGAATTCAGCTGGGGAGCGAGTATCGTAGACAAGTTGAAGACATTCCTCGAAGTCTTCGCCCTGCCAAGTTCCAGCAAATTTTAATAAGTCTTTGGCTTTAGAGCCACGCACAATGGGTTCCCCATCCGAAATTGGAACGGTTTTAGAGCGAGTGGTAGGGCGGGTAGGTCTGGTTTTAAGGTATTCCAGATAGTCAAGAATTTGCTCCAGAATGGGTTCTGGGGTAGATTCGATCGCGATGAGCAATTTTTCTTTAGTGGTGGTCATAAGTTGAAGTTGGTGGTATAAGAAATGCAGCTATAATAAGTCTAGTCTATCGTTAAAACTGAGTGCAAGCGGCATTACTAAGGTAGAATATTGGTATCGGCAATGACTAATTTTTGATTACTTTGCATTTTTAATCACTCCCGCATCAGAATCAAATAGTAACAAAATCTATAGCAATCCTAAATAGGTTGTGAAAAATCAAAAAAGTGAAAAAAGCTTTGAAACTATTGCCCATTGCCCATTGCCCCTGACACACCGAGCGAAGTCGAGGTGTTGCCCATTGCCGAAAATCATCAAATTTTTGGACACGACTCAAATAGGATTGCTATAGCTCATTACTACTGAGACTTCTGTGTTTTTTCAGAAATCTTTTGAGATTCCTTCAGATAATCCTCATTAAATTTTAATTGCTCATTGAGCGCTTCTGTATGTGCATTAGTTGCCTTTACATGATGTTCCACAGCAGCTTCATAAGCTGTATTAGAGGGTTCACCGTGCTTTTGATCAGACTTTTCAGCTTCTTCGATGATAGCCTTCGCTTCCTGCTGTATGGTTTGGCTGTACTCTTCTAAGGATTGTCCATGTTCTGAGTTCCCTTTCTCTTTGAAAGATTTCCCCAGCTTCTCTAGACGTTTACCGCTTCTAAAAACCTAGACAAACCTACCCATAAGTAATTCTGCCTTGGTATAAGTCCACGGTGTAACTTTTGGTCGATGACCGTTAACGCTTGCGCTTGGCTGATACCCGGCGTTGTTGCTCGATATCAGCCTTAACCAACGGCTCCCAGTTAGAGATACTATAGTAATCGTGCCTACGATTGACTACAGGGCATCGACCCATAAAATTATTAAATTGATATAGAGCGCTCCATACGTGCTTTCTCGGATTCACTCCAAGATAGGCGGACACAGAGCGCGGCAATCTCTCACTATACTTCATTCCTCTTCTGGCAATTGCCAGAGCCGCTACCACATCAGATGATAGTCCATACATCCGACTATATTT
>NZ_JAVJQN010000015.1:0-12108 GCF_040218245.1 Coleofasciculus sp. E1-EBD-02
TGAAGGGAAAATCAACTGAACGGAAATCTAGCTTGTTCACTATCCTATACCAAAATAATAAACTTTGCCTTGAGTTTTTGATTAAGTTTTCATAAAGCGGGGAACTTTTCCCTGATTATCAGCAATAGGTCGTAAATGTTAACTCTCTGAAGACGTTCCACGGTCACGTCTCTACGAATCCTAAGTGTCTTAGCAGATGGGGGTTAAGGTGCGTTACGCTTCGCTAACGCACCCTACAAATAGAGCCTGTCGAAGGGTCGAGGTGTTTCTCATTCCCTATTCCCTGGCGAGTAGCGCTATACTACGTCAGCCTATCCTCCATAAAATTACGGAAACGGTAAACTCCCCATGTCAGCTTATGTCGTAGAACCCCGTAAGTCTCTGCTTAAAGATTTGATAAAGGTATTAAAAAATGATTGATTTCGCTTAACATTTCCGTTTACATCCCCTCCCTGTTTCACGCAATGTTGTTAAGGAGCGATCGCGGGAGTTATTCCCACCGTCTCTTGAACTGTTGTATGACAGGTAGGCATAAGTTCCAGCACCATGTTATAAAAGGAGCGAATCGGTGGGATTTGCAGTCGATCTTGTGTCGTGACTAACACCACTTGCCGGGTCAAAGTTTGTTTCGGAGGTGATCCATTTTCAGTAGCAGCAGCGGCAATCGAACGCACAGCCAGAGTAGGATCACCTAGGGCTTCTACCAAGGCAGATCGGGGTAACAGCGAAATTAAATGTCCCTGACGCACAACTCCCCGAAAAGCATCCAGGGAATTTAATTCTAAGCTAGCGTTAAGGGTGCCACTTTGCCGGGAGAACAAGTCTTGTACCAATCGCTGCATCCCATAGCCATCTTTAAATATCACATGGGGATAGCACGTTAGGGCATCCAAAGGCACTAGGGTATATTTTGTTAACGGATGATCGGCTGCCATTAAGACTTCGATGGGTTCGTCATACAATTGCTCCGTCACCATTTCGGCGCTGGCGGTTAAATAGCGGTTATTCATGACAATCGCTAAATCAACCAAGCCATCTTTCAAAACTTTCAGGGCGCGATCGCTCCCCAATGCCGTTACCCGCAGTTGCACGTTGGGATAATCCTGACAAAAACGCTGTAAAACCGGGGGCAAGTAATGGGCGCAGACGGAGTGAATAGCGGCGACACAGAGTTCAGGTTGTTTTCCGTCTAACAAGTCAGATAATTCTTGGGTAGCGGTTTTCCATTCATGGCAGATTTTACGGGCGCGAAATAAAAAGCGATCGCCTCCTAAGGTTAATGTCGCCCGAGCCGTTCGATGGAGCAAGGGTAGCCCCAGTTCAGCTTCTAATGCTTGAATTTGGCGGCTAATCGTCGATTGGGTAACACCGCATTCACGGGCGGCTTGTTGAAAGCTGCCTGTCTCAGCAACGGCTAAAAAAGCTTGTAACTGCTCTAGACGCATGATGGTGTAGCGGAGATATATTAACGTGAGATTAGCTTAATCGATATCTCACCTCAACTTAGTAATACTTGATACGGTAAGTTCAACCGTAGGATAGGCTATGCCCACCCTACCCAATACTGTTCCCTGTTCCCTGTTCCCTGTTCCCTGTTCCCTCTAGACGCTATCAGTGACGCTGCTGAAATTAAACGCCTTAACTCGTACCCCTGGCATCACCCGACCCCCGAAACGCTGTACCGTACTCAGAGCATCAATATCCCGTAACATGTCCGGCAAACTTTGGTTAAATCGCAGATTTTTAATCGGATAAGCAATTTTCCCATCTTCAACCCAGAATGTACCATCACGGGTCATTCCTGTCACCTCTAAGGTACGTGGATTGACATAGCGCACATACCAAGCGCGATTAACCAAGATTCCCCGTTCCGTTTGAGCAATCAAATCGCTCAGGCTTTGCTCAGATCCAGACATAACGATGGGAAACAATGATCCTGTCGGTTCTTTTCCCTGCTGTTGCGCCCAGTAGCGACTATAGGATAAGGTTTTAGGCACTCCATCCTGAATAATCTCTAGGTAGTGATTGCTCAATCCATCACTAAAGCAGGTTCCTCTCTGCAACAATGGATGAGCAGGATGGCGTTGTACTTGTACCAAGGGACTAAATAGGGGTTCGCCAACGCGATTCCCCACAGGTTGACCTGTGTCATCGGTGCGAGACATAAACGATCGCCCTTCATCGGCGGATCGGGCATTTAAATTGAAAATCACCCAGGGAAGTAAATCCGCAAACGCCGGATTATTAAAGATGACAGGGTAAACACCCGGTTGAATTTCACGGGGATTACGGGCGGCAAAAGCACGCTCAATCAGGGGTTCAATCAGGGAATCTAGGGGTAACTGAGCAATAGCAAAGGCTGTACGCTGACTCCAACTCGATCCATCCTCAATTCGAGCCGTAAAGCTCAACTCCGCCTCTGTGCCGCGATCGCAGGCGCGTAATCCCAGGGAGTTCCCCACGGCTTGAGCAAAGGCTTGCGTACTCAATCGTCCAGAACCTTCCACTCCGGCTTTAGCACTCTTAGCACAGATTTGTTGTACCATTTCTCCGCGTGCTAAGGGTGATAAAGTGGCTGTGGCGTCGTCAAAGGCAGGAACACGCGACTCGTAGACTTGGGGTTCAAGCAAAGGAACCCATTCTGGATCTTCGGGTGCAATCCGAGCTAATTCTTCGGATCGCTGGATGGTATCGGTAATTGCATCGGGTAAAAATTCTGTGGTGGAAGCCGATGCGCTGCGTTTACCGAAATAACTGGTAACGGTGAGAGTAAATTTATGGCGGTTAATATTCTGGCTAATTTGATTTTCTGAGAAGCGGCTGAGAGCCGATTCACTGGAACTAACGCTGACGAACACGCCTTCGGCTTGGGATTGCTGAATCACGGAATCAACCAAGGATAAGGCTTGGTCTTCGTTTACTAATGTAGAGGCTGTAGCTGGGGTCACGGCGTTTCTACTCCAAGTCAAACATTCTGTTTCCGATATGATAGGCGCGTCTTGTTTATAGTAAATGTTCCAGTAGGCGTAGGGTGGACAAATGGACACAATTTCTGATAAATGCTCAAATTATCATAATTTGCCTACCTGATCAGGCGATCGCTATCCACCTGATTGTACAAAATAAAATCTTTTGTATCTGCTTCCACTGCTGCACTGGCAAACTATGACCAACCCGTCTGATCCATCTCCGTCTAATCCAGCCATCCAGTCAACCCCCCCTAATTCTGAGCCAATCTCATCTCAGGCTTCTGATCAGGTGTCGGCGGTGTCCCCGACTCAATTCTCTGATCGACAGACTACTAACCGTAAAGCATTGGCTGATCCTTCCATTATCACCCTCAGTGCGATCGCGGTTTTGATTGTTGGCTTAGTTCTGGATAACAACTGGGTGATTCTCGCCGGGGTCATTGTCACGTTACTCCTCTCTGTGTCAGTGATTTGGTCACCCTTACAACAATGGTTTCAGCAATCTCTCTCTCCCCAGCAGCGATCGCAAGTTATTGCGGTTTGTGGTGTGATCCTGGCAATTGTTGGGATTGCGGCGTTAACCGGGTTTACCAAGGCGTTTGATTCGGTGGGTTCTTTAGCGGAATGGATTGGTGCGTTAGGGCAAATTTTGATTGCTATTCTCGCTGTCTATATCGCTTGGCGACAGTATGTTATTTCTAAAGATCTCACCATCCAGCAAAATACAATTACCCAGCAGCAAACCATTGATGCTTACTTTCAGGGTATTTGTGACCTCGCTTTAGACGATGAAGGATTGCTAGAAGATTGGCCCCAAGAACGGGCGTTTTGTGAAGGACGAACCGCTGCTATTCTCAATAGTGTAGACGCTGGCGGCAAAGCGAAAGTTTTACGGTTTTTGTCTCAATCCAGATTACTCACACCTTTAAAACGCGATCGCCATTTAGGACGTCCTATGCTAGATGGTTATGGCGGGTATCAAGAAGATCGGGTTTATGGCGTGCGAGTTATTGCTCTAAATGTTATGTTAGCCGGGGCTGATTTGGCAGGTACGGATCTACGCTGGGCGGAATTAAGTGAAGCCAATATGGTGCAAGCCAATCTCAGCAATTGTGACTTAGCTGGAGCAAATTTGTCTCGCACGATTCTCTATAAAGCGAATTTGTCCAACTCTGATCTCAAGGGTGTGCGCTTGTTCTATGGATCAGTGGAAACCGCCAGTCCCCGCAGTCGTACTGAACCGCCTGATTATCGCACTGGAATTCATACGGGTGCTGTGGTTGAGGGAGCGAATTTTACCGGAGTGCAGCGATTAGGCGAGGAACAACGTCAATACTGCTGTTTCTGGTGCGGTGAACAGTCTCGCCGAACCATTCCGGGAGGGTGTAATGGGATTGCTAATAAATTAGGGCGTTGACACTATACCTATGATATGATGTCCGTTTTTGGAGTCTTTAGGATTACGATTTGTCAGAGTTTGTAGTGAGGATGTGGAGAGGAATTTGCCAGGGTTTTTGAGTCGAATTTGCGGGGATTTTAGTCACCCTCATCGCCTAGCCCCTTCTCCCATCAAGGGAGAAGGGGAACCGGAAAAGGTATCAATTATTTCCTCTCCTATCAACATAAAAAAGAACTAAGAATAAGTTTTTTTACTCTATTATTCACCGATAAAACAGAATCTAAATTACTTCTGTTCTCCCCTCTCCCCTAGTGATACTGCTGGTCATTAACTGAGGGGTCAGACCCCTCCCCAAACCCCTTCTTCCATTAAACGATTCCTGACTCAGATCAGATGTAACGTTTCCTATAGTACATAGGAACTAAATTAAGTTTAGTTTAAAAAAGTATTTCATTGTCAGGAATTGGGGGTGCTTCTGTTGAGTGTAGGTTAAGGTAAAAAAATCGATTGGCGATCGCGTATATGAACAGTGTCACTGGATTACTCTGGACTAGCTTATGTTTCATTCCTCTCTTCATTCCTGCGGCTATAGCCCAAACGGAGATTCCATTACCTCCTAACCCTGACACTGTTCCTCTACATCACCCCTACTTGGGTAATTCTCTTCAAGTGCAAGCGCCAGACTCTCCCCCGTCTGCAACTCCAGATTTAGCGACTACAAAAATTAAACCGCGCTGGGGAATTGGTTACAGTACGTCCGGTGCAGGATATGATGGTTTTACCCGCTTGGATAGTTTTCTCCCATTGCTACAAAATCCCGGTAGTACGCTGACGTTTTTAGAGGGACGATTGCAGTTAGATAATAGCGCGAATGTCGGTGGTAATCTATTAGTGGGACACCGCATTTACAGTCAGTCTCTCAATCGAATTTTTGGCGGTTATGTGGGTTTTGACCGTCGGGATACGGGAAATACTACATTCCATCAACTCGGTGTGGGATTAGAAACCTTGGGAGAGGTTTGGGATGTGCGCCTCAATGGTTATTTTCCTCTGGGTGATACTCGCGATTTAGTGGATGAAACAGCATTTGATACCGGATTTCAACTGACTGATCGTTTCTTTTCTGACAATTTTTTAGTGGTTCAGGGACAACGACAACGGGGACAAGTGCGCCAGTTTGAAGCAGCAATGACGGGGTTTGATCTGGAAGTCGGTGCAAGATTGGCGCAATGGGGTGAAGGGGGAGGATTACGAGGGTATGGTGGACTTTATTATTACGATGCAACCGGAAGTGATTCCAGTCTAGGTTGGCGGATGCGATTGGAAGTGCAACCCACCGATACCCTAAATTTCGGTGTGGCGGTGCAAGAGGATCAGCTATTTGGCACCAATGTAATTGTTAGTGTGGGGGCGATTTTCGGGAAAACTCGTTCCTCAGGGGATGCTGGTATTTTATCCCGTTTAGGGGATGGCGTGGGACGTACTTCCAGTATCACGGTTGATAGTCAAACCGAATCGGATTTTTTCAGCGAAGAAATTACTACCGCCGCGACGAATCCCAAAACTGGTGAACCTTATGTATTTCAGCACGTTAATTTAGGCGCAAGTGGCGGAAATGGTACAGTTGAAACACCGTTTGGGACAGTCGATTTAGCGCTAGCCGCGACGCGATCCGATGGGAATGATATTGTTTATGTACAAGCGGGAACGAATCCTGGTATTCCAGCTTTTACAATTCCTGATCAGGTGCAGGTTTTGTCCACAGGACCCATTCAGCAATTGGATACAGTGGAATTTAGTCGCGTACAGCTTCCGTTATCCGGTGCTGGCGTTTTTCCTCAGGTTATGGATACAGTAACGTTGGGAAATAATACGGTGTTATCCGGATTTACAATAACTGGAGTAACCAATCCAGGAATTGTCGCTAGGGGTATTCAAAATGGGGAAGTGCGAGACAGTATGATTACCAGTTCTAGTCAAGCTGGGGTGTTACTGGAAAATACTGGCGGTTTTATTTCATTTACTAATAGTGCGATCGCGGGAAATGGCGTTCCTAGCTTAAGTGTTACATCGGTGAATGATGTTGCGATCGCGAATACCACTCTCACCAGTACAAATTCCGCAACCGAAGGGATTTCTCTAGACACAGTTAGCGGGAATTTCGAGATCAGCGACAGCACAATCACGATTGAAAATCCCGCCAGTAACGGTATCCTCGCTACGAATATCCAGGGAACCGCGACAATTTCAGCCAATCAAGGAAGTCAGATTACCACTGAAGCGAATCAAGCCGGAATTTCCCTAACTGAAAGTACAGGTGCGATTAATTTATCCGGTGTAACCGTGGAGAGTACAGGCGGTAGGGTTGTGGAAGTGAGTAATATTAATAATGGCGCGATCGCGACTAGCACTCTCACCAGTACCAATTCCGCAACCGAAGGGATTTCTCTGGATACAGTTAGCGGAAATTTCGACATCAGCGACAGTACAATCACAATTACCAATCCCAGCAGTAATGGTATCGCCGCCACGAATATCCAGGGAACCGCGACAATTTCCGCTAATACAGGAAGTCAGATTACGACTGAAGGGAATCAAGCCGGAATTTTCCTAACTGAAAGTACAGGTACGATTAATTTATCCGGTTTAACCGTGGAGAGTACAGGCGGTAGGGTTGTGGAAGTGAGTAATATTAATAATGGCGCGATCGCGACTAGCACTCTCACCAGTACCAATTCCGCAACAGCAGGGATTTCTCTGGACACAGTTAGCGGAAATTTCGACATCAGCGATAGCACAATCATAATTACCAATCCCACTGATAATGGTATCGCCGCCACGAATATCCAGGGAACCGCTACAATTTCCGCTAATACAGGAAGTCAGATTACGACTGAAGGAAATCAAGCCGGAATTTCCCTCACTGAAAGTACAGGTGCGATTAATTTATCCGGTTTAACCGTTGAAAGTACAGGCGGTGCAGTTGTGGAAGTGAGTAATATTAATAATGGCGCGATCGCGAATACCACTCTCACCAGTACCAATTCCGCAACCGAAGGGATTTCTCTGGACACAGTTAGTGGAATTTTCGACATCAGCGACAGTACAATTACGATTGAAAATCCCGCCAGTAACGGTATCCTCGCCACGAATATCCAGGGAACCGCTACAATTTCCGCGAATGCAGGAAGCGAGATTACTCAAGCCAATCAGGGAATTAAACTATTGGATTCTCCAGAAGGCGCGATCGCGATTTCTGGATTTGACATTCGGAATACTGATGATAGCGGCATTTCCGGAAGCAATCTTGGTAATGTTACCCTGGCAAATAACCGCATTGAAGGGGCAACTAATGAAGGAATTTATCTAGCAGATACCGATGGACAAGTAACTATAGAGGAGAACACAATTCTTGATACCATTCCTGTTCCAAACCCTGACGCGAGCATTAATTTTGATTTTCCGACAGGTCGGGGAATTATGATTGAAAATGTTATGGGAACCGTTGAGATCATAGCGAACAACATTACTGGAACAGATGGTTTGGCTGCTGATACAGAAGAAGTATTACCTGGAGTAATTATTGAGACATTGCCAAGCGGACAAGGTATTTTGATAAATAATAGTACGGCTTCTGCGGATATAACCATTTCAGATAATGTAGTTTCTGGCAACTTTGAAGATGCAATTCTGATAGGTTTAGGTATTTCTATAGACAATCCCCCAATTACTGGAAATCCCACAGTTAATTTGACAATTGAGGGGAATACAATAGAAAATAATGGCAGCAGCAATCCAACTCGCGGTGACGGCATTGGCATTGGTATTGAAGGTAATACCATCTTAGAAAATATTACAATTTCGGGAAATACAATTAGAAATAATGGTGATGAAGGAATCGACATTCGCCTTGGCTCATTGAATCTTCCATTATTTGCCAATTCCACGGCAGAAATCCAGGAAGCAATCATTCAAAATAATACCATTGAAAATAATGCTCAACAAGGTATTGAGTTTCAGCTATTTGATGAAACAAAAGTTTTCGCCAATATTTTAGAGAACACATTAACTACTCCTAACGACTCTATTGGCGTCAAAGTGACAACTGATAATAAGTCTGCATTTTGTTTAAACTTAAGTGATAATACTAGCAATACTGGTTTCACTTTAATTCAAGACCCACAAAATTCACAAAATCCACAACCATTAAGTATATTTGAAATTTTGAGTGAAACCCAAAATATCCTTGATGCGAACCAATCCGGGACGATTACCCTAGACACGCCCAATGGATTACCTTGTCCTTGAGTTTGTAGTCAGGGAACCTTAGCCCTACATTCCGTTGGGTTGAGTGAAGTCGAAACCAAACCTACTGTCGTGGCACACCTTAATGGGTGGATTAGCATTGTAGGGGCGCACGGTGTGCGCCCGGTTTAACCCTTCGACTTCGCTCAGGGTTTAACGTCAAATCTATCCCACAATTTTAGTTGTGTCAGTCCACTACAATTTATGTCTTAGTCTATTAAGATAAATCACTGATGATTGATTACAGGTAACGTCAGCAACGCATGAGGAACAACTAACACATCCAACTCCTTGCCCAAATCAGCAGCTACCCTCGCTAACGCCTCATCCATCGTCGCGGCTGGAATCATTTTACACGCCTCCACAACCTCTGGATAATCACTTCCAACAATAATCACCGAATTCTGTTCTAAAACCTTTGCCATAACAAACGCACGTTGTTGACCCGGTGGATACCCATGTTTACGCCCTTCCTGTAAAATCTGTTGTACAGAAGGAATATCTCGCATCGCTGCTAGAAAACGCTGTTCTCCTACTCCTTCACCTACGCCTTCTGGACATTGGGCGGGGATAATCAAATAACCGCCTGGATGCACAACCGGAGTCGGGGCAAAAAACAGATAACTCGCTGCACGACTGGCTTGATAGAGGTTAGCATCTTTGGGAAACCCAACCCCGCCAATTACCACATCGTACTGCTGAGAAATCGAGACTTGATTAAAGTTTTTTGCTTGTTCGACCAGTTGTTTATGGGTTTCTATGGGTTCTCCTGCTAATACTGAAACAATCTGTTTTTGATCATCAAGAACCACATTAATAATAAATCCCAATCCCGCCCGCATCGCCGCTTCTGTCACCGCCTGCTGAAACGGATTTCCCTCAAGTTTACCCAGGCGACAATTGGGATTATCAATAAACTCAGGACCATGACTATAGGCAATTAAGGGTTCTCCAGCCGCCCCTACAGCAACGGTTTTACACCCACCTGAATAGCCAGCATATTGATGAGGTTCGACAATGCCAGTAGCGATGAGGATATCGGCATGATATGCGGTTTTATTAACCGATAAAGGGATACCATTAACAACACCTAAGTCTACTAACTGATCTGGATTTTGTGGTTCGTGGTCAATCACCCGATACCGATCAACCACCGCTTGTCCTAACTTCGTCACCTTTTCCGCCATGGTGCTAGGGCGATGCATACCAATCCCGCATAGAAGTGTAATATCTTGGTCACGTACCCCTGCTTTTTCCAACTGCTGTAATATCGGTGGAATCAATACCTGATCGGGATTATCGCGAGTGATATCCGTAAACACAATACAAACGCGATCGCCTGGATTTGCCAATTGGGTGAGGGGTGGGGAATTGATCGGGGTTGAGAGAGTTTTCGCGATCGCCCCCTCAACATCTGTCAGGGGTTGGACGGCTTCAGACGTCACTAATGACCCCCGCATTCCTGGCGGTAAATCAAATTCTAGAAACGTTTTTCCGTAAGGGACTTGGTACATTTGTCATTTGTCATTTGTCATTTGGATTTGGTACGATTACTCAAATCAGTTCACTCAAAATTGAAAATAGAAGTCAAATCAAGAATAAATTCGGGAAGTACCGATTCTCCGGATAAACAGGGAGAAATTTGTTGAGTGGAGAAATTCAACGTTTCCACCTCTCGATCAGGACGGTAAATTTCTGCTAACGGAGTTTGGGGATCAAGTAACCAACCTAACCGTAAACCATTAGCAAGATACTCCTCCATTTTGCGTTGCAGGGGGGGTAGGCTATCGGTTTCAGAACGCAACTCAATCACAAAGTCTGGACACAGGGGTGGAAATCGCCGTCTATCGTCCGGAGATAACGCTTCCCATCGTTCTCGAATCACCCAAGAAACATCGGGCGATCGCTTTGCACCATTGGGTAATTTAAAAATAGTCGAGGAATCAAAGACATAACCGAGTCGAGTCGGGCGGTTCCAGATTACCAAATCAGCATTTAAATCCGAATTTCTAATCCCACTTTCTCCACCCGTTGGCGGCATAATAATCAAGTCTCCTTCAGCCGTTAGTTCCATCCGATGTTCTTCATTTGCCATGCACAACTGATAGAATTGTTCATCGGTTAGAGTTACCGTGGTGGGAACATGCAAGGTTATGGCTTCCATGGCTGATCGGGAAAAAGCGTTTAAGAAATGAACCCAACCAGGGCGGGTTAGTGACGTTATCGGTTGTTGCTAAACCTTATCGGTAAAACCCACCCCGACAAATCGGTTTTTCTGATATCTTGCACCGAGAGTCGGTAAGCCTTGACACTAGCCAAGAACTCAAGTTCTTGGCTAAAAGCACAAGTCGTCTAAAGACGACTACAATTCTTATCCAGTCAGCTCGATTCTGACTTTCGCTTGGGTTCCTTGGGTTTTAACCCAAGGCGGTTGGTGAGACTGGTGCAAGATATGAGTTTTTCTGGCTTTCAGCTTAAGTTGACATCAAAGCGGGGAATGTTACGATTCCACCTTTTCCTTTTTAAACTGTGGCTAATTCCGGTTCGGGACGCTTGCTATTGCGAATTCCGGTAATCGCCTTGGCGTAATCATCCTGCTTAAACACACCAGAACCAGAAACGATCGCGTTAGCCCCTGCTTCCAAAACTTGCCAGGTGTTGTCGGCTTTGAGTCCACCATCCACTTCAATCCAGGGATCGAGTCCGCGTTCATCGCAGATCTGACGCAACTTGCGAATTTTGGGCAGTACGCCAGGAATGAAGCTTTGACCGCCAAAACCAGGGTTGACACTCATAATCAACACCAAGTCGCAGACATCTAACACATAGTCAATCAACTCTAACGGGGTGGAGGGATTGAGAACCACACCCGCTTGCTTACCCAATTCTTGAATCTGAGTTAGGGTGCGGTGCAAATGGGGGGAAGCGTTATGTTCCGCATGAACTGAAATAATATCCGCCCCAGCTTCGGCAAAATCCTCAACATACTTTTCCGGTTCCACAATCATCAAGTGGACATCGAGAGGCTTTTGGGTAACCGGGCGCAACGCTTTGACAATTAGAGGACCGATTGTAATATTGGGGACAAACCGCCCATCCATCACATCAACGTGAATCCAGTCAGCACCAGCAGCATCCACTGCCTGTACTTGTTCCCCCAGTCGGCTAAAATCGGCGGATAAAATGGAGGGGGCAACGACGATGGGTTTTTGGGATTGCGTTTGGGTCATAACTGGTGATACTCTCCTAAGTCCGATATAATTTTGCTAACATTCGCTAACAATGCACTCTAAAAGACAAGCTCTTAGAGAGGGGATATCTCCCAAAGCCCGCAGGAAAATCCCACGAGCGCCATTGATGTCCCTGTCCATCCGAAATCCATCACCACCAATAATGACTTTTTTTCCACCAAGATTAGAAATGATTTCACCTGTC
>NZ_JAVJQN010000017.1:0-12708 GCF_040218245.1 Coleofasciculus sp. E1-EBD-02
ACCCAACCGAATCTAGGGCTAAAGCCCTCACTACGAACCCAAGTTATCGGGTTGAGGATTAATTTTCGGTGGGGAATAGGGCGGGTTTTGTTGTTGGATTTGAGGTGGGTTTCTGGATTGAATCCCTAAACCCGCCCCTACGGATGTGGAATGTTAATATTGGCAAGGCGACGCGCCGGAAAATCCGGTAGGTTATATTGCCCAATTTCGGTTAATTGATAAATGGAATATCGATAGATAAGATTGAATGTAGGGGCGGGTTTAGGAACAAAATCAACAGCGAAACCGATAACATTTCGACCAAAACCCGCCCTGTCTCATCCTGTAACTGTTCCCCGTTCCCCGTTCCCTGTTTCTCAACATAACGTATAAAACTCATCTATCTATCAGGAAAAAATCATCTTGATTTAATGATCATCGGATTAACTGAAAGTAAACCCAGTTTCCCCGATGCATTCCCTTTGAAGAGAAATACCCAAACCTACACTCTAAAATGGGATGTATTTAATGCTGATAGATCGATCAACACTCCGATGAAATTTCCCAGCAGTCTGCTCAAATTATTATGTAAACCCTTACCCAAATTTGACCCTTTTTCACTACAGTTACGATTAACGGTAGGCATTGCCGCCGTGTCGATTACGGGATTAAGTGCTGTTGCCATCTGGACGAGTTGGTACATGCAGCAAATCCTGATTAAATCCCAAAAACATCATATTCAATATCTTAGCGATCGCTTCCCTGATGATGTAGAACTTTATAGTGAGATGATGTCCCTAGAAACAGGGATGCAAAAGGCGATTGACAACTTAACTACGGGGGATACGCTGTTATGGGTACGTCGTTCTGATGGCTCAATTTCGGCTCAATCCTCAGCCTTACAGCTTAATCCCACCAATAATTTATTGTCCTCAAAGATACCCCTAATTCCTAAACTCTATCGGGTGAACGGACGGTATTGGATCGCTTGTGGTACTCCCTTACAGGTGCAGGGTGAACGGTTGGGTAAGATTTATGTGGCAAAGGATATTACCAGCGAACAAACCATGTTTTTGAGTTTGATTCGCACGTTAGGAATTGCCAGTTTGCTCTCCATTACCGTCATGATTGTGGTCATTTCCTTTTATATTAAGCGATCGCTGCAACCGTTATGTCAAATGAGTCAACTCACCCAAACTATTTCCGCTGACGATTTAGGACAAGCGCGGCTGCATCTGGATAAAGCGCCGAGTGAGGTGAAAGAATTAGCGCAAACCTTTGATAATATGTTAAACCGTCTGTTTGAAGCGTGGGAACACCAGCGACAATTTGTCAGTAATGTGTCCCATGAATTGCGAACGCCATTGACGATTGTTTCGGGATATCTGCAAAGCACATTACGGCGCGGTAAAAACTTAACGCCACCTCAGCAGGAAGCCTTGGGAATTGCCGCTGCTGAAGCCGATAGGACGGTTCAACTATTACAAGATTTATTGGACTTAGCCCGGGTTGATCATGGCAGAATGCATTTTCATTTAGAACCCTTTGTGCTTAATGATTTGGTCGCCGAAGTCGTAGAGATGGCGGTACAATATAGTAATCGAGGGATTAATTGTGATAGCGTGAGTGACGTGATTGAAGTGTTAGCCGATCGCGATCGCCTCAAGCAAGTGTTACTAAATTTAATTGACAATGCGGTAAAATATTCTGACCCCGATCAACCTGTAACCGTTAAATTAGACAAACCAGGAGAACAGGTCAGGATTCAGGTGTGCGATCGCGGACAAGGTATTCCCTTAGCGCAGCAATCCCGCATCTTTGAGAGATTTTATCGCGGGGATGAAAATCGCGCCCGTTCCCCAGGAGGAACAGGTTTAGGCTTATCGATTGTGAAGACTTTGGTGGAAGGGATGGGGGGTCAAGTTAGCGTGCGATCGCAACTGAGTCAAGGGAGTGTGTTTACAGTATTATTGCCTGCACCAAGTTAGAGATAGCCTCTCAGCTAAAACCCGGAAAATCGTTATCACATAGTTACATAGGGTGGGTTAGGCAGGACTTAAATTCAGGCGATAATGATCAATGAACTATCCGCCGTAACCCACCGATAAGCTGTCATGCATTTAAATTGGGAATGGGTAGCGAGCAAGATGCTCACACTACAGCAAGGATTTTGCCATTATTGACATTAAGGTTTAAATGCCGAATAGCTTATTAATCGGGTTCGTTCGTAACATTTTATAAAGGGCGCAAGTCTTTGCGCCCCTACGAATCCCTGTTACCTGTGACACACTGAGCGTGTTACCGAGCGAAGCCGAGGTAAGCGATGCCCTGAGCTTGTCGAAGGGTCGAGGTGTTCCCTATTCCCTGATCTAAACCGTTAACTTTAATTATGTCCACCCACTTAAATTCATGGATATCGCGCAGTTCTATCAAGCCTGTAACCCAAGTCCCCTGAAATTTGCTAACCCCCAGGATAAGAAATATTATATCGATTTTTCCTCGGTACGTGGGGGCAATACGATTAAAGAGATAGGCAGAACCATTACTCGGCTATCTCCCAATAAACCAACGTGCCAATTGTTTACCGGACATATCGGTTGTGGCAAGTCTACGGAATTGCAGCAACTCAAGCTGGGATTAGAGAAACAGGGCTGTCATGTTGTGTATTTTGAGTCTAGCCATGTCTTAGAAATGGCAGACGTTGACGTGACCGATATCCTGCTCGCGATCGCGCGATCGGTGGCGGAAAGTTTGGAAGCGGTTAAAATCAGACTACAACCTGCCTATTTTGTCAACTTGTTTCGCGAGATTGGTGATTTCTTACAAACCCCCATCGAGTTATCCGAAGCCAAATTTTCGCTACCTGGGGGAATTGCTGAAATTACCACCAAGATGAAAGATAGTCCCCGGCTGCGTTCTCAGTTACGCCAATATTTAGAACCGCGCACCAATGGAATTTTAAAGGCGATTAATCAGGAACTTTTAACACCCGCCACAGAGAAACTGAAGCGGATTGGCAAAAAAGGATTAGTGGTAATCATCGATAATCTTGACCGTTTAGATAACACGATTAAACCCACAGGTGATCCTCAGCCTGTTTATTTATTTGTAGACCGAGGTGAACAGTTAAAGCAACTCAATTGTCACGTTGTTTACACCATTCCCCTATTTTTAATTTTTTCCAATGCTTTGGGGCGATTAACCAATCGATTTGGTGTTGATCCCAAAGTTTTACCCATGGTTCCCGTGCAATTGCGCCAAGGGGGTGAATGTCAAGAAGGGATAGCGCTGCTGCAACAAATGGTATTAGCGAGGGCGTTTCCAGATATGAATCCCGTTCAGCGCCTAGATTGTCTATCAGAACTCTTTGATCATCCCGATACCTTAAAGCGATTGTGTCAGATTAGTGGCGGACATGCACGGCAATTACTCATGCTAATTTCCCGATGTCTTGAGCGAGATGATCCACCATTTTCGCGAGATTGTATTGAAGATATCATTCGGCGACGGCGGAATGAATTAACCTTAGCCATTACCGAGGATGAGTGGATATACTTGCGGGAAGTAGCGCAGCAGAAAAGTTTGCGGGGAGAAGAGAAATATCAAATTTTAATTCGCGATATGTTTGTCTTTGAATATCGAGATTCTCAGGGTTCTTGGTTTGATATTAATCCCATGTTGGCAGAAGCCGCAGAATTGTAGGGACACACTGACGCCATTTAACCTCAACCCCTCACCCCCAGCCCCTCTCCCACGACGGGGAGAGGGGAGCCAGAAGCAAATGGTAATTGTAGGGTGCGTTAGCGAAAGCGTAACGCACCAAAAAATGTTGGACAAAAATTAAGTTCCCTCCCCTTGGCAAGGGGAGGGTTAGGGAGGGGTCAGATCAAGGTATCGCTTTATGGTAAAAAACCCGACGAAATTGACAAACGTTAGGGATTAAGATGAAGATTAGGGAATTGATAGGGTTAAGATGCACGCGAATCGCATAAAATTGATCCATGACTCATACGCCCCCGCCAGAAGATAGTGTCGCGGATAACCAGAAGTCGTTAAACGCCCTCGTGCGATCGCTTCGGCTATCCCAGGGACAATTTCGCCTAATTCTGGTGCGCTGTAACTATGGCGAATTACGACAGCGCATGGTGCAACGTCTGCGGGAAGTCTCGCCTGTGTCGATTCGCGAGTTGGTTTTGCCGGAGTCGGTGGAGTCTCTCTACAGGTTTATCAAGACGGAATTGGCAGAGGAAAAACCTCAGGCTGTCATTGTATTGGGTTTAGAGTCGGTTAGTAATCTCACTGGTGTTTTCAAATCCAGTAATTATATCCGAGAGGAGTTGAGTCATAATTTTTCCTTTCCCCTGATTCTCTGGATTAATGATCCGGTTTGGCAAAGGTTGGTTCGGGTAGCGCCTGATTTAGAAAGCTGGGCGACGACGGTTGAGTTTCAATGGACAACGGCGGAATTGCTGGAGTTTTTAACTCAGGAAACGGAGAAACTCTTTCGGGCTGATTTAACGGTTTCTCTGGACAATTATGACGAAATTGAATTAGCCTGGACAGCGTTACAAAAGCGAGGGCAAGCGATAGGGCTAGAGTTGTCAGCTAATCTAGAATTTGTGCGCGGCTTCAATGACTTTAAGCATCACCGATTCGATGAAGCCTTAGCCCATTATCAGAATTGTCGGGATGTGCTGATAGATGCCCATACTGAGGAATTAGAACGCCAGGGTATCTTGCTTTTACATATCGCTCTCTGTTATTCCCACAAAGCTGAACAAAATCCTGCGAACGGTGAGCAAGATTGGCGCAGAAGCAGAAAGTATTTTCAGGAATCGATTCAAAAATTTGCTGAAGCTAAACAGTTCGATTTAATTGCCCAAAATATTAACTACCTGGCAGAAGTTCTGCAACAATTACAAGACTGGGAGGAGTTAAAGCGTTTGGCTGAAAAAGCCCGAAAGCTGCATCAAAAATATGGCACGTTTCTACAAGTGGCTCAAGATTATGGGATTTTAGCAGAAGTAGCGCTGAATCAGTCGCGCTGGTACGAGGCAAAACAACTAGCTCAACAAGCACTAACACTTTTAAATCAAAGTCCGGAATGTCATCCGCGTGAACATGGGTTTTATCATTTTATTTTAGCCAGCGCTTGTCAGTCTTTGGGGGAAATTAAAGCGGCAATTGCTCATTTAGAACAAGGAATAGAGGGAAATTATCCAGACTATGCTCCTCAGCTTTATATCAAGAGTTTGGCACTGTTGCGCTCTCTTTATTTTAACCAAGGGGAATACCTAAAGGCGTTTAAACTGAAGCAAACTAAACGGTCAATTGAATATCAATATGGATTTCAGGCGTTTGCGGGAGCGTCTCATCTCCAAGCGAAAAAGCAGTTAATTAATGTGGCGGAGACATCAACGGAGAAACAAGCGATTATTGCCCAAGAAATCGCGGCTTCGGGTCGAGAAGAGTTTGTCAAAGAGTTAATCCAACGAATTCGCAGAAGTGACCACAAACTCACGATTATTCATGGTCAATCGGGTGTAGGTAAAAGTTCAATTATCCAAGCGGGATTAGTTCCAGCGTTGAGGCAAGAGTTTATTGGAGAACGTGAAGCTTTCCCTGTGGTTATCAGAGTTTATACCAATTGGGTGGAAACATTAGGGATAGGTTTGGCAGAAGCATTAGGGGAAACATTAAATTCAACAGCAGCAATTATCCAACAATTGCGGACTAATGCAGACCGTAATTGGGTAACAGTTCTGATATTTGACCAGTTTGAAGAGTTTTTATTTATTGCCAAAGACCCAGGGGAACGACAGAAATTTTATCGGTTTTTGGCGGATTGTCTGGATATTCCCTTTGTTAAACTGATTCTGTCTCTACGAGAAGATTACCTCCATTATTTATTAGAGTGTAATCGCCTGAACTATCTGGGAGCGATTGATCATAATATTTTAGATAAAGATATTCTCTGTTATTTAGGTAACTTTACCCCAGAGGAAGCTAGGTTAGTCATTGAACGGTTAACCCAACGCTCCCAGTTTGATTTAGAACCAGCATTAATCACGGAACTGGTTCAGAATTTAGCGGTTGAGTTGGATTCAGTGCGTCCGATTGAATTACAGATAGTTGGCGCACAGCTTCAGGAAGAGAAGATTACTCGGCTAGAACAGTATCGAGGATTGGGGGATAATCCCAAAGAAGTATTGGTGAACCACTATTTAGAGGACGTTATCAAAGACTGTGGTCAAGATAATGACAGAATTACGCGACTGGTTTTATATTGGCTAACCGATGAAAATCTGACTCGTCCCTTGAAGACTCGCAGTGAGTTGAGTAAAGATTTAGCTGCTGCTGGGTTACAAGTTAAAGGGCGTCAATTAGATGATTTAGTTTTACCGATTTTAGTGGGTTCCGGGTTAGTAGTGCGGATACCAGGATCTCCCGATGACCGCTATCAATTGGTTCACGATTATTTGGTTCCCTTTATTCGTCAAAATCAGACGACTGAACTTTTAGAAGAATTGAACAGAGAGAAAGAGCAACGTCGAATTGGTGAACAACGATTTAATCAGTTTATCAGGATAGCATTAGTGGGTTCAGTCGTGGCTGTATTTGGATTAGCTGGATTAACCTGGCAAGCTGAATTTCAAAGACAACGAGCTGAATCTCAAAGGCGGCGAGCTGAAAAACTTCAAATTGGTCAAAGTGATAGTCTCAGTCGATATTCCGAGGAACTATTCAACCAAGATAAAATATTTGATGCTCTGATAGCTAGTTTACGTGCAGGAATACCTCTGAAGCAGATATCTGAAAAACAGGTTGCTCCTTCAGCAAAAGTACGAGTTGCAAATGTACTCAGACAGGCAGTTAAGCGTGTGAGGGAGTACAACCGCATAGAAAAACATGATTCGTGGGTAAGTAGTGTCAGTTTCAGCCCCGATGGTAAAACCTTAGCCTCTGGCAGTGATGATAATACAATTAAACTGTGGAATCTAGAAACAGGGGAAGAGATTGCCACCCTTACCGGACATGATTCGTGGGTAAATAGTGTCAGTTTCAGCCCCGATGGTAAAATCTTAGCCTCTGGCAGTTATGATAATACAATTAAATTGTGGAATTTAGAAACAGGCAAAGCTATTACTACCCTTACCGAACATGATTCATCGGTAAATAGTATCAGTTTTAGTCCGAATGGTAAAATCTTAGCTTCTAGCAGTGATGATAAAACAATTAAATTGTGGAATTTAGAAACAGGTAAAGCTGTTAGTACCCTAAATGGACATAATTTATCGGTAAATAGTGTCAGTTTCAATCCTGATGGTAAAACATTAGCGTCTAGCAGTGATGATAAAACAATTAAATTATGGAATTTAGAGACAGGCGAAGCTATTGCTACACTAAATGGACATACTTCAGCGGTATTTAGTGCCAGTTTTAGCCCCGATGGTAAAACATTAGCGTCTAGCAGTGATGATAAGACAATTAAACTGTGGAATCTAGAGACAGATGAAGCTATTGCTACCCTAAATGGACATACTTCAGCAGTGTTTAGTGTAAGTTTTAACCCAGATGGTAAAACATTAATTTCTGGAAGTTATGATAAGACTATTAAGCTGTGGAATCTAGAGACAGGCGAAGCTATTGCTACCCTAAATGGACATACTTCAGCAGTATTTAGTGTAGATTTTAGCCCCGACAGTACAACCTTAGCTTCTGGAAGTTATGATAAGACCATTAAGCTGTGGAATCTAGAGACAGGAAAAGCTATTGCTACCCTAAATGGACATACTTCAGCAGTATTTAGTGTAGATTTTAGCCCCGACAGTACAACCTTAGCTTCTGGAAGTCAGGATAAGACCATTAAGCTGTGGAATCTAGAGACAGGGAAAGCTATTGCTACCCTAAATGGACATACTTCAACAGTATTTAGTGTAGATTTTAGCCCCGACAGTACAACCTTAGCTTCTGGAAGTCAGGATAATACAATTAAACTGTGGAATTTAGAAACAGGTAAAACTATTTCCACTCTTGCCGGACATAATTCATGGGTTAATAGTGTCCGTTTTAGCCCCAATAGTAAAATCTTAGCT
This sequence comes from Coleofasciculus sp. E1-EBD-02, assembly GCF_040218245.1. Taxonomy (NCBI): domain Bacteria; kingdom Bacillati; phylum Cyanobacteriota; class Cyanophyceae; order Coleofasciculales; family Coleofasciculaceae; genus Coleofasciculus; species Coleofasciculus sp. E1-EBD-02. The sequence goes on from NZ_JAVJQN010000017.1 coordinate 8,076, forward strand.
TCTGGAAGTCAGGATAAGACCATTAAACTGTGGAATCTAGAGACAGGAAAAGCTATTGCTACCCTAAATGGACATACTTCAGCAGTCTTTAGGGTTAGTTTTAGCCCCGATGGTAAAACATTAGCCTCTGGTAGTTATGATAATACGATTAAACTATGGAATCTAGAAACAGGTGAAGCTATTGCTACCCTCTCCGGACATGATTTACCGATCACTAGTGTCAGTTTCAGCCCCGATGGGAAAACTTTAGCCTCTGGTAGTCAAGATAAAACAATTAAACTGTGGAATCTGGATTTAGATAACTTACTGGTAAGGGGGTGTAATTGGGTGCGAGATTATCTCAAGACTAACCCAAACCTGAGTGAAAGCGATCGCGCTCTCTGCGACGGCATTTCTAATTAGCTTAATTACAAATGACGAATGACGAATGACGAATGACAATCTTCACCGTTCACGTTAATTATGTCCACCCACTTACAAACAAACATCGCGCCCTAACTTACCTTCATCTTAATCTGAGCCATCCACGCCGCCGTGCCAAAGACACCTGCCAAAAGCGCCGGAACACTGAAATCTGCATCCAGCTTCTCCCAATGCAACCCATCCCCCGATGGCGTCACTTCAACCTCAGCTAAATCCTCTGGAGAAGCATCGGCTAACCCTTGCGCTAATGCTGGGGGAAAGCTAAACGTCGCCCCACTCTTCAAATTAATTACCACGCGATCGCGACTCTGGTCATAATACGCCGACTCCGCCCTCGGTTCAACCGTATTGGCAACGGCTGCGGCTTCTCTTGCTTTTGCGATCGCGGCTTTTAGCCTTGTCTCATCCCAACCTGAATTAACCATGAATTTCCTCCCATTTTTTGAGTAGTTCTATTTGATGTTCGGTTACAATTTCCAACGCTTTGACAGCTTCTTTATTACTCAAACCTTCAATCTGAACCAGTTCCGGATATTCAGTTTCACCTCTCAAGCTAATTCTTGCTTGCCCTCCACCTTTGAAGACATGAACATGAGGCGGCAAATGGTCGTTGAAGTAGATGCGGACAGCAAAGCCATCTTTCCTGAGAACAGTTGGCATAGTTATATGTTGACAGTTAGGCAAGCGATTGTCTTTATCATGAACGGAGACTGAGACAACCTAATAAATATATTTTACATATTTGCGTGACTGAGCGATCGCGCTCTCTGTGATGGTATCGGCAATTAACTTAGTTGGTGAGACTAATCCTCTTTCCCTTCTGCCTTCTCTTAAAAATAAAGCTAGGGGATTTAAGATTAGAATCCTAATCCAAAATCCCTATTCAATCAACCCAATTAAGGGCAATTGATGTAACGTTCAGCTAACTCCAAAACCCTCTAAGTAGTCGCTGCTGCACGCGCTGCGGCTGCTTCATCGGGATGAATTCCCAAACGAGTCAGATTAATCCGACCTTTGTTGTCAATTTCGCGAACTTTCACAATCACTTCATCGCCAACAGCAACCTCATCTTCGACCTTACCGACACGATAATCTGCCAGTTGGGAAATGTGAATCATTCCCTCTTTCCCGGGTAACACTTCCACAAAGGCACCAATGGGAATAATTCGAGTTACGCGCCCTGCATAAACATCCCCTTCTTCTAAGCGACGGGTCATCCCTTGAATCAGGGTAATCGCTTTCTTTGCCTTTTCCCCTTCAACAGCAGAAACCGTAATCGTGCCATCATCATCAATATCGACTTTGGCACCGGTTTGTTCCGTAATCCCTTTAATCGTCTTACCGCCAGGACCAATGACTAAGCCAATTAAGTCCGGATCAATCTTCATTGTCAGTAAGCGTGGGGCAAACGCCGACAAATCAGGACGGGGTTTGTCAATTGCCGCCAGCATCTTTTCTAATATATGCAGTCGTGCTGGTTTGGCTTGTTCAATCGCTTTGGCAACGGTTTCCATGGGCAGCCCGGTGATTTTCATGTCCATTTGTAACGCGGTAATCCCGCTATCCGTTCCCGCGACTTTGAAGTCCATGTCGCCCAAGAAGTCTTCAATTCCTTGAATATCGGTGAGAATCCGGACTTCATCGCCTTCCTTAATCAATCCCATCGCCGCCCCACTGACAGGCTTGGTAATCGGCACCCCACCATCCATTAATGCTAGCGTCGATCCACAAACCGAACCCATCGAGGTTGAACCATTGGAGGAAAGCACCTCCGATACCACCCGAATCACATAAGGAAACTCATTTTGCGGCGGTAATATGGGAATAATTGCCCGTTCCGCTAACGCCCCATGACCGATTTCCCGGCGTCCCGGCGATCGCATGGGTTTGGTTTCGCCTACGGAAAAGGGCGGGAAGTTATAGTGGTGTAGGTAACGCTTCTCTTCTTCTGGATTCAAATCATCCAACATTTGAGCATCACCAGGCGTTCCCAGCGTCACCGTAGACAGGACTTGAGTCAAGCCTCGATTAAATAAACCACTGCCATGAACACGAGAGGGCAATAGCCCCACCTGACACGACACCGGACGCACCTCATCCAGTTTACGCCCATCAACGCGCACCCCGTCCTCAACAATTTGCGATCGCATCAGCTTCTTGGTCAAGCTTTTGAACACACTCCCCAGCAGTTGATTATCAGCCGCCGCCACGCGCAGGGGATCATCCTCTGGACGTTCAGCGATGGGAGCCAGAATTTCATTTTCCTTGATCTCATCCAAGGCTTCATCGCGATCATGCTTATCGAAGTCAAACTGAGACAAGACTTTCTTAATCGGTTTCGTCGCGCGATCGCGAATAAACTCTTCCAGTTCCGATGAGGTTTCTGGTGGTTCGGCTTGGATAATCTCAATTCCCAACTCTTTGAGCAGGTTTTCTTGAGCCGCAATTAAATCCTGTACGGCTTCGTAGCCAAATTCAATCGCCTCAATAATATCCCGTTCTGGCAGTTGATTCGCCCCGGCTTCCACCATAATCACGCCTTGGGGAGAACCCGCGACCACCAAATCTAGATCACCATTGTCGATTTCGCGGTATGTTGGATTAATAATGAAATCATCTCCAACGAGCCCCACTCGTACTGCTGCCATCGGACCATAGAATGGAATTTGGGCTTGCAGTACCGCTACCGATGCCCCCGTTACCGCCAGCACATCCGGTGGCACTTGTTCATCCATGGATAAGGTTGTGGCTACAATCTGAATATCATCCCGTAGCCAACTGGGAAACAAGGGGCGCAACGGGCGGTCAATCAAACGGCTGGTGAGTGTTACTTTTTCCGGAGGACGCCCTTCGCGGCGCAGAAACCCACCGGGAATTCGACCCGCTGCATACAGTCTTTCCTCGTAGTCTACTAATAAGGGGAGAAAATCGATGCCCTCTCGACCCGCTGAGCGAGTCGCCGTAACTAAAACCGCTGTATCTCCTGACTCAATTAGTACAGATCCCCCAGCTTGGGGTGCTAGTAGACCGGCTCTTAGCCGAATATCCCGTCCATCAAAGGATATTGATTTGTCTAACTCTACCATTTGGTTCGTTACCCTTCTCTCTTTATCACGTTTTTTTCTCTGTCGCAATCCTAGCATTTATGGAATAATGCTGCTTTGAGAAGGGTGTTAAGTTTTGACCCTTCACGTCCGTTCAAGGGAACCTGGTTTTGAGTTTTGAGCTTTGAATTTTCCAGACCCATTGCGTGTCTGAGTTTTGAGTTCAGTCGGGTTGAGTTTCACGAGTATCGTTTCTTGTCTCATCCAGATGCGACTACCCTTGCCCCGACTGAGTGCGAGAGTTGCTGCCTCACACCCATTGATGATTAAAATTTGACAAGCAGCAATTGATAGTATTGGATTCTATTTTCATTTTTCTATAAACATGGCAATTTTACATGGTAGTTGGATTACAGGCGAATCTGATAATTATTTATTTATTTGGGGAGAACAATGGCGTCCTTTAGCCTCTGTTGACTCTGCCGCCAAGACGGGGATTATGCCCCATCCTTTTGCAATGACACAAGCAGAGTTAAGCGAATTTTTAGGCGATCGCGGTTTAACCCTTCCCGAATCCAGCAGCCGAAAAACTAAAGGGGACAGCGAGAGTGCGATCGCCTCCTGGCAAACCCAAACCCTAGTTCTACCCACTCACCCCGCAGCTACCAAGACACCAGCCTACCCAATTCTTTCCGCCCAACTCCCAACAGAGGATTCTTCATCCCTGGAACTGCATCAATGGCAGGTTTCAGGCTACCGTCTCACCCCCTCAACCGCCCTCCCCTTCCTGCAATCTCTGCCCTTAGGGGGATTCAATGTTGCCGATAATTACGTCGGATCAGATTTACGATTTTGGACGCATGTCTATCGCTGGAGTTTAGACTTACTAACTCGGTGTAAATTTTTACCCGGATTATATCGCCAACCCAACGGTAAAGCGATCGCCTACTGGCAACCCCTCCTCGACAGCGCCACCGATCAAACTCGGTTAGCCGAGTTTACCCAATCCATGCCCTTAGCGTGTCAAGCGTCTGCGGAAGCAGGGGAAGCAGGGGAAGCAGGGGAAGCAGGGGAAGCAGGGGAAGCAGGGGAAGCAGGGGAAGCAGGGGAAGCAGGGGAAGCAGGGGAAGCAGGGGAAGCAGGGGAAGCAGGGGAAGCAGGGGAAG
>NZ_JAVJQN010000018.1:0-30882 GCF_040218245.1 Coleofasciculus sp. E1-EBD-02
GAGGTATGTGTTTGGAGCAATTTTTGGCAGGATGCATTATAATTTCAGCAGTGGTGTCGATTTGGCGGCTGAAACCCTTACTGGGCAAGGGCTGCTAGACGAACTCCCTACCGATTGGGTTAAATCGGATTAGTTGGAAACCTTAGAATACTAGGATGTATCTGTGTCGTGTTCGGGCCCTACCGATTGGGTTAAATCGGATTAGTTGGAAACGATTAGGCTTTCGGGGGTGGTGATCAACAGATCAGCCCCTACCGATTGGGTTAAATCGGATTAGTTGGAAACTTTCCATGGCGTTTTGCCTGTTTATCGTTGTCATAGACACCCTACCGATTGGGTTAAATCGGATTAGTTGGAAACCCTTGGACTGCACCAAAGGTGACTAAGCGTTCACCAACCCTACCGATTGGGTTAAATCGGATTAGTTGGAAACGGTGATGGTTCCCTCAGCCCCTCGGCTGAAAGCAACGCCCCTACCGATTGGGTTAAATCGGATTAGTTGGAAACAGGGGTTTCCCTCAAAGTGGGAGAACCAGTTAAACCCTACCGATTGGGTTAAATCGGATTAGTTGGAAGGGTGGGTCATCCCACTCTTTTTCTTTAGCCATGCCACATTCACCCAACCCAAATGACAAATAAAGAAAACCCCTTTTCCATCCTGGAGTTAAAAATAAGCCTAGGTAGCTTTTTGATTAGATGGCATAATGTACCACGAATTCTTTTTAATCCAGCAATCCAATATGGAAAAAGTGATTGAAATTCTTCCTCACTATTCTGGGACGTATTTAGGAAATAGCTCTTGGCTTCCTAGTGTCAGGATATTAAAATTCCCCAGTAAAGAAGTATCTGAACTCTTCGCCACAAAACTCCTTGAACTGGGAATCATTAGTATTGGGCAATACAATGGCAAAATGTAGTAGCGTGGTATGACCCAGCTAATTGGGTGCAATAGATTTGGTTTGTAGTGAGGGATGCTAGCCCTCTCCAGCTAGGCGAAGCGAGAACTAAAGTTCTCACGACAAACAAGGAAATTGTTCTATGGAAAAATTAGAGTATCGCGAATTAATCAAGAAAATACTAAGTAGGTCGGTGGAAATAAAGCGAGCTATGTTAAGTTCTGTAAATGTTCCTCAAACCCTTACTGTTCCCTGTTCCCTGTTCCCTGTTCCCTAATCTCAACCGTTAACTTTAATTGTCCCAACCTACTTAGAAACTATCGTGGCAAAGGTGGGTTTCGACTTCGCAAGAGCCCACGATGGCGGCGTGGCATAGCTAATTTTGTGGATTAGAATTGTAGGGGCGCACGCCCCGTGCGCCCGATTTAACCATAAATCTATTCCCCAATTTTAGCTGTGTCAGTCCACTACACATAGAGGCTTTGCGTAAGTCCGTCCTAACTTATATCATGTCCGGACCCATCACCCAAACCCACTTATTCCCTTCTTAATGGGCTTGAACCATCCAGACAAGATCACCAAGAATATTCTCAACTGGCGGCAAGGGATAGACTGCCAAATCGATGAATAGAGTCATACCTTCCAGCTTGAGAAATTGCCACTGATTGCCATTGCTGATACTGCCGTAAATCGTCGAAATAGGTTGTCCTTGTCCCTCATTGAAGCGTTGAGCCGCAACCATTTCGGCAATACACTGCCCAAAGCCCAATTTCAGGTCAGTCTTTTTAGCTTCCACAACAATCACCGCTGGTGCTTCAATCTCTAACACTTCTTTTGAGCGAGTCAACAGGAAATCGCACAAGCCATTAAGACCGACCGACTCGTCAACATTAAATTCCTCACCGGAGAAGACACTCACTTGGCGATTAAGTGCTTTCCTGACATCGATTAATACTGGATAGATAATACCCTCCGAACGGGCTTTTTCACTACCAGAAGTAGCCACAATCGGTAACGTTTCCTGTAAGTAATCCCAGAGAGTTTGCGAAGGGGCAACCGGAGAAGTTTCAGGCAAAAAGCGACTGCCTTCAATGACAGTCAGTTGGAAAGCCGCTTTAGCTTGAGCGATAGTTTTGAATTGACTATAGGGCATATAAGTAGGTGGACACAATTAAAGTTAACGGTTGAGATTAGGGAACAGGGAACAGGGAACGGGGAACAGGGAACAGTAAGGGTTTGAGGACAATTTACAAAGCTTAATACAGTGCGGTTTTCTTTTGTCCGACTACTTATCGTGGCAAAGGTGGATTTCGACTTCGCAAGAGCCCACGATGGCGGTGTGGCACACCTTAATTGGTGGATTAGAATTGTAGGGGCGCAAGGCTTGCGCCCGATTCAATGGTAAAATCTATTCCACAATTTTAGCTGTGTCAGTCCACTACTGGCGTGGCACACCTTATTTGATGAATTAAGCATTAGCCGCGAAACCGTAGGGGCGCAAAGACTTGCGCCCGATTCAATGGTAAAATCTATTCCACAATTTTAGCTGTGTCACGCCACTATAACCTGCAAACGGCTACTAGCTAAAGAAATGGTGCGTTACGCTGTCGCTAACGCACCCTACATCCTGGCGCGTAGCACTATAAATTGCACTAGTAACTTCCACCAAGACAGGTAGTTGTGTATAATAAAGTGTCTGTCTCACGAAAAAGTGAGGTATTAGTGTAATGGAAACAATCTACAAAGTTGATAGAAAAAATGCAGCGTACTGTTATCCTCTTTTAGAACCATCAGATTTAGAGGAAATATTTTTACAACTAGCCGAACAATGGCGCGTCGAAACAGGGATGATGTCTTTAGTCACAAAAATGGTAATGCACCCAGCTTACCAACGAATTATTGGCATGGGTCAACCCGTTGTTCCGCTGATTTTACGCGAACTCGAACAGGAACCTGACCATTGGTTTTGGGCGTTGCAATCTATTACAGGTGCTAATCCGATTGAGCCAGAACAGCGAGGTCGGTTAATGCAAATGGCAGGGGCATGGATACAATGGGGTAAGGAGAATGGCTACAGATGGTAGGCTGGAAAAGTACAAGGAAGACCAATTTCCGCACCTGACTACCACCGGATATCGCATTACGAGTAAAGCGTCACGAATTTACAATTGTTTTGCTTGGGCTGCGGCGGAAAATGACCGTTGGTGGAATCCTTTAGAACCGGAAAATCCATACTATTGGCTTGATGGCGTACCCGCAGAATTAACGATTGCTGCTTTTATCCAAGCTTATCAAACTCTGGGATATGAACCGTGCGATCGCGCTGAATTGGAGGAAGTGAAAAACAGAATAGGGAGTAGTAACTTATGAAAACCCTCAATGGCAAATTAATCGTCGAAGCGGATCATCAGTTAGAAAACCTCACCCAAACCATTGAAAATTTGGCTCAACAGATTGAAGTCTTAGAGTTGAATATGAGAGCTATGAGCAGAACCGAAAGAACAGAACATCGTAACCAGATTACCTCCATTAAGGTATCCTTACAACAACTAGAGCGATATTACAACCGCTTGCTATCTACTGCCATTTTGACAGTTATCGGTTTAGTCAGTTGGTCGATTTGGTTAAGTTTCACTCAAAATCCATCTCCAGCGCAACAGCCGCATCAAAAAGTAGCGATCGCCCGAATTCAATCCACCACGAGTTATTGAGAAATATAGCAATAGTAGGGTGGGCATTGCCCACCAACATACCAGTCAGTAACATTTCCCTTAAGTAGGTGGACACCATTAAAGATTCGGCAACAGGCAATAGTACAGCTATAGCACCCAATTCAATAGTCATGGTGCGTTACGCTTCGAAGATAGCACCCTACATCCTAACTGTAGGGGCGCATGGCGTGCGCCCGGTTTAACCGTCTATATCCGACATCCGACACTGTTGGGTTTCCTGTCGTCAACCCAACCTACAACCTGCAAACGCTACTAGCTAAAGAAATGGTGCGTTACGCTGTCGCTAACGCACCCTACATCCTAACTCTAGGCTGTTTCCTGTTCCCTAATCTCAACCGTTCACGTTAATTGTGTCCACCTACTTAGCTTTCCTGAAAAACTTATGAACCACTCAAAAAAATCACCCCAAATGTCTCTGCACATCCCACCCAAAATGTGGCATCAATTTTACCGCGCTATGCTCGATGCTCGCACTACGAATGAGGAAGTGATTGGCTTTTTATTCTGCAAACGTCATCAGGTATCCAAACACCAAATTAGATATCTGCCTCAAGCGTGGGTTGTCCCCTCTGCCGATTGTTACGAACGCCAATCAGCCAGTGGATTAGTGATTAAACAAGACTTTCACTACTACTTAATTGAGACGTTTCTGGCAAAAGAAAAACTCGATGTAGTCCATATTCATACCCATGCGGAATCAGGCAAACCCGAATTTTCTAGCGTGGATGACCATTATGAATCAGACTAAGTAGGTTGGTGGAAATAAACTCAACCTTATGAAGTTATGTTAATAAGCCTCAAACCCAGCCTGTGTGCGAGTACGGGAGTTGGGGTTATCCATGGGCTTGTCAGTGGGTTTGTGGATGCCGATAATGGACTTGACTGGATTTATGAATTTCCTGGGTCGAATTGGCATAAGACGAATCCTGAGTATTTGGGGAATTGTGGTTGTTATTTTTGCGGGGGGTAAGTTTTTGGAAAAAGGGTCTTCCAGCTACCTGTATACTGTTGGCATCAGCAATCAAAACGTGCAAACGGTAATGTTGCACCTCCCACTTAAAACGTTTGTAGTCAGCGCTTTAGCGCTTATGGCACGCTTCGTGCCTACTACGAACCTAACTTAAGGTTGGTGGGCATTGCCCACCCTACGATACTAATCTCAACCGTTAAATGAAAGTCCACCTACAGAGGACTGGCTTATGCACACAAACTGTTACACTTTGATTACTTTTGCTCCCGTGCAGGGTTTCATTGAGAAATCGCTCAAACTGCGGGATTTATACGGCAGTTCTTTTATCCTTTCTTATTTAGCTTGTGCAATTTGTTATGCGGCTGAAAAACAGGATAACTGTCAAGTTGTCTCTCCAGCCTTAATCAATGTGACTCAAGGCACTCCCAACCAAATTATTATTGCCGGGAATTTTCCCAAAAATATAGCTGAAGCGGCTTTTAATCAGGCTTGGAAAACAGTTGTAGAAACCTGTCGTCAATATATCGAGCAAACCTTAAACACCTTTACTTATACCTGGCAACGGGAATGGAATGCTTGGTCAAATCATGCCTGGGAGTTTTTTTGGACGCAAAGTACAGCGGAAGAATTAAGTCAGATTCAAGCCAAAGCAGAGGAAGAATTGAGGCAAGCCAAAGAAACTGGAATTACGCCAGAAAAGGTTACCATAATCACTCATGCTCGCCGTAAACTGAATCAAATTAAAACTCAACGAAATTGGACAGCCATTAACTGGCAAGGAGAAAGTTCAACGCTATCGGGAACGGGAGCGATCGCCTACCCTCGGATGACCGATGAAACCCATCCCCTTCACTCTAGCATAGCTAAACAAACCCAGGATATTAATCAATTTTACCACCAACTGAGCCAGACCTTAGGAGAATCCATTCTCGCTCCTTCCGAACGCTTAAGTATTCCGGAACTGATTAAACGGTTAATCACCTTAGATGCCATTGCCAATCAATTTATTTCCGAAAAAGATCTGCCGAGTATTGAAATCCCCCAAAGCTTTGTTGACTTAAACCGATTTGACCATAAATTATGGGCAGGATACTTTCAAGGAGACGGGGATAAAATTGGTGAGTATCTGCGCCAGTTAAAAGAACAAGGGGAAGATGAAGCCAACTCTCTCCACACCTTTAGCCAAGGGATGATGGAATGGGGCAAAAACCTCAAGTATCATTTACCCCCGACTCAAGCAGAGCGAGTCAAACGGCGGAATTTAGATGCTGATGGACGGATTATTTATGCCGGAGGGGATGATTTTCTCGGTGTTCTCTACCGAAGTCCCGATCAAAATCAACCGAAATTAACACCTCAAGACTGCCTCAATTGGTTCTATCAATTCCCCCAAATTTGGCAACAACATAAACACCCGATTACCGTGAGTGTCGGCTTAGTTTGGGCAGCCCCTGGCGTCCCCCAACGAGATGTGCTACAACACTGTCGAGAAGCAGAAAAATCAGCCAAAAGTAAGGGACGCGATCGCCTCGCTATTCGGATTCTATTTAATAGTGGCAATTTCCTGGAATGGGTTTGTCCTTGGTGGTGTTTGCAACAATTTCTAGAAAGCTATCAAGACAGAGAAGGAGATACCTTAGTTTCGCTGAAACAAAAGCCAAAGGGGAATAAGAAAACCCCCAACTGGACTCATTTTTATAATGATGTTGCCCAGCTAGAATCGCGCCATGCTTTTCCGGGGCAAACTCAAATTGCCTTGGGCTTGTTTGAGCTTTACTTCAACTGCCAAAATCGCCAATGTTTAGAAACTCATCTGTGGGATACCTCGGATACCGATAATCAACCGAGAACGGGGATTTTAGGGAATCAACCCGATGCCCAAGAAAAACAAAACATCAAGGCATTAAACAACTGGGTGATTAACTTGGCTAAAGTTGGCTTTCATTTGTCCTCCTCAGGAACCGAGACTTCTTAACCCTACCAACTTAGATGATGATGTTTAGTCACTTAATTATTATCCAACCGCTTGGTTTTCTCTATGGCAGTGCAGGTCCCTTTCTTTCCCCCGATAACCTAGTGGGGCGTTCTGGAAATAGCTTTCCGCCTAGTGCCGCAACAGTATCGGGATTATATGCGGCTAAATATAGTCAACCGGGAATCAATGAAAGAGGGGAAACAACCCAACGATTAGACTTACCCGATTTAACCCTAGCTGGACCCTTTTGGGCGGATACTGAGAATCCCCAAAACTTCTATGTTCCCACTCCCTTTAATTATTTAGCTGAAATGAATCCCCCGCAAGAGGAGGAAAAAATTCGTCAAGGGGAAATCATCGAAAAATTAACCTGGAACAGCAAAACCCAACAATGGCACCCCCTCAAACCCGGTAAATTTGAGACGAAAACGTGGCTACCGATTAACGAATGGGAGAAAGCGGAAACCGTTTCTGAAGCGCCTTGGCAATATTTACCTCATTTACACCCACGTTTAGAAACCGAACAACGTCGAGTTGATGCCAATTCTGAACAGGGAAGTTTGTTTTTGGAGAATTCAATTCAAATGCATCCCGACACCTGTTTAGTGTATTTAACCAATACTCCCATTGATGAAGGGTGGTATCGGTTTGGGGGTGAAGGACATTTAGTCGAGGTAAACTGTCAGCCAATTACCGATAAACCCCTGTTAGAGTTATTGGCAAAACCTGTGGGAAATAATTTTGCCCTAATTACGCCTGCGGTGTGGGGTTCCAATCGCTTTTCTTACCGATTTCCCACTATTCAGCAACAAGGGGACTGGATAACAGCACCGGAATGGGAAAATGCCCAAATTTTCACCGAACGTCCTCGCCCTTTTCGCTATCGCTTAGGGGGAACAGGTGACACTAAACGCCTCGCTAGGGGACGTTATGCGGTGCCGGCGGGAACGGTTTATGTGTTGGCAAAAGAGATTCCCCACCCTTGGTTTAATTGGGATAAATCTTGGTTTCCTGATGAGGGGTATTCCTATAAACGTTGGGGATGTGGATTAGCGTTACCTATGTAATAGTTTTGGATTCAAATCTTTTGGATAATTAACCATGTACAAGAAAGCTTACGGCATTATAGAAACCCAAGCCCCCCTTCATGTGGGAGCAAGTGCAGGAGAAGAAACGGGGAATTTGAACTTAATTTTTCGCGATCAATTTACCCAAACTGGGATAATTCCAGGCAGTTCAATTCGGGGACGATTTCGGGCAGATATGCGGAATCCTTCGACAGAGAACGGCACCGAATCCCGCCAGGGTGATGTGGCAATTTGGTATGGTCATGAAGCTGTTCCTGACCAAAAAGATGGCGGTACAACTGAAGCCTTAGTCAAGTTTGAATATGCCACTTTAGTTTGGTTACCTGTATTTTGTCCCGGACAACCGATTGTCTGGGTTAGCTGCCCATCCCTGCTGAAACGCTATAAAAAAATTGCTGAAATTAACGCCAAAGTTCCCGAACCTTACACGGCTGATCCAGAGTTAAAAGCCCGTGTTGTCCCCGGAACGACGGAAAAAGTGTTATTCTTTAACCTGGGTTTTTTAGGAATTGAACACCAGGAAAGTTTAGCGGATTGGATACCTGTGGGGGCGGATTTGCAGGTCAAGCAATTGGTTGTAGTTGATGACAATGATATCGCCCTATTGCATGACATGGCACTGTATCGACAAAGCCGGATTAAGATGCTAGATGACATGAAGAAAGTCGATACTAAAACGGGGGCATTTTTTAATGTGGAGGCTTTACCCGTGGGCAGTATTTTAGTGTTTCCGGTGGCATTAAAACAACTAGGCTGGAAACCCTTTGGCGAACCCAAACCGAATCAGCCTTATTCTCAAGAACTGTATTTTGGCGGGTTGGAATCGATTGGATTTGGTCGCTGTCATGTGACTCTAGCAGGGGAAGCGTTTTCCCAGCAGAAAACTGAGACTGAAAAACAGGAGGTTTAAGCCAATGGCTTGGAAATACTATAGTTTAGTAGAAAATGGGCGGGAGTTTCACAGTTTAGACCAAATTGCCCAAACTTTGGTGTTAGATGCCAGACAACGCGATCGCAAATCCTTAAATCAATCCTTTAAAATGCGGGAAGCGGTAGCCTATGGGTTAGAACGATTTTGGGGGGAACATTTGCGCTTGCAGGGAAGATCAAAGAGAGACGGTGATGAATTTGACTGTAAAGGTCAATATTGGAAAGCGACGTGGGATGCTTTAGTTCGGATTATGCAACCAGGAGGGATAGAAATTCCCAATGATGCGGTTGATTTGAGACATCCTAACACAGTGAAAGCGATGGCGGGGAAATTATGGTCAATTACTGTCGAAGATCAGCGAATTATCTTAGCTGTACTGACTCAATTATGCGACGCGATCGTCTGGTGGACACAGCGGTATAAAGGACCCGGTGATTTGCCTAGTGATGAAGAGAATTAAGTCATTGGTCATTCGTCATTCGTTATTTAGTCGGGGCGGGTTTAGTCATATCCAGGTGAAAGCGAAACGTTAAAAGTAAAACCCGCCCCTACCAAAGACGTTCCATCTCCCCCATTCCCCGTTCCCCGTTCCCCGTTCCCCGTTCCCTAATCTCAACTGTTCCCCATTCCCTTTAACCATTTTTTAAGGAGAATTCAACATGGTTAATATTCCCAATGCTGGCAACTTAGTGCCGTTAATGTTTCAAGCGCAAGTAAAAGGGCGATCGCAACTTCAATACATCGATCAAAATGCTGAGGTACAAGATTCCCAACGATGGGCGTCTGAGTGGACGCAAGAAGTCTATCCCCACCCGCCTGATTTAGGGAAAACTGTTGCAGCCAGAACCTATAAAATGCAGTGGCGGTTTGTCACCAATGGCGGACAATTTGAGGGAATTATTTTCCCGGCGCTGGGTGCGTTTGGGTTGCCCTTTTATCCCGGTAGCAGCATGAAAGGACTGTTTTGTCAAGCTTGTACCTCAGAACAAAAGCAACGCTACCGCTTGACTAAAAATAGCGATGAACCAAGTTTATTGCGGTTTCATGGCGGCTATCCGGTGAATGATTGGAAACAAAATTTAGTGGATATTGTTCACCCCCAGCAGAAATGGCAGGTGCAGACTCATAACACGGGTCAAAAACCAAGTAATGAGACAGGATTTGCTTTAATTTCCCTGTCGGAACCCGCGATTCAGTTTGGTATTTCTAGCCAGTTACCGGATACCGATTGGGAAGAGGTTTGGGCGATTTGGGAACGGGCGTTAGGGTATGGAATTGGTTGTCGCACCAGCAGTGGGTATGGATTACCCAAAGCGCGATTAACGGAGTCAGGAGAGGAGGATTATCCGATTCCGATTCAAGGGGAACAACTGTACAAGGCATTTTTGAAAGGAGAAGGGCAGGCACCTCAATTAATTACTGGGGAAAAGGAATTTCGTCCTAATCTGTTTCGTGGGAGTTTACGGGGACACGCCTTGCGAATTTTTGGCGGGTTAACGGATAATCAGACAGCGGAGAAGTTAGTCGAAAATTTGTTTGGGGGAGTGAACGATGGCGGAACGCAGGGGTTACAGCAGTTTGCTCTGCTATGCGGTACATTGTCGATCCCCCTAAATCCCCCTTAAAAAGGGGGACTTTGATCTACTGTACTTTATTACAGCGCAAAGCGCTGTATTAACCTGTGCGTTTAAAACATCGGCTTTAAACCTGGGTACATTTACCGATGGGTATGGTGAACCCACCTATAAAGTGGCTGGGGAGTTACGTTGGTTATTAATGTCGCCTCGCCAATTGGATGAAATCAAGCAGCAAACCTTGAAAAAACTGTTGCAAGCCTTCATGCGGTTTGCTTTGCTATTTGGCGGGTTTGGCAAGTCGTGGCGACGGGCAGATCATCGACTATTTTATCAGGAGTATTATAAGCGTAGGAAACCCCTGATCGGGTGTCATTGGCAATGGGACGAAAAGTCACTACCGAATGCGGTTAAGGTTTCCCGTTTAAATCGGGTTGGGCGGTTTATTGATGAAGTAAGGCAAATTGCTTCAGAATGGATGCAGTTGCAGGGAATAGAACCCGATGAAAGGAATCATGCTAACTGGCGAGAAGCATGGCATCCGGATTGTGTGGAAGTATGGGGACGATTGGCGGAGGGTGCTGAAGATTCTGTGGCGCTGAAGTGGTTGCACGAACCTTATCAACAAGAGAATCACCGATTCAGGGAAGCTGAAAAGAGTATTAAGCAAAGTTCGGTGACGGGGCAAATTAGTCAAGTGGGAAGACTATGGCATCGGATGTATCCGGTGGTGAAGTTGGTGGATAATCCCAAGAATCCAGGGAAGAAGAAACCTAGGAGTACGCCTAATTATTTGGAACTGCTGACGATTTTCCCAGATGATTCAGATAAGTGTAATGATTTTCTGGATTTCCTTGATACTGAACCTGAAGGGTTTCGGCAGCTTTGGTGAAGTCCAAAAGCACTCGAATCCTGTCAATGTATTATGGGTTCTAGGTTTGAGGGGAATTTACGGATGTTCATCGACGCATCTCGGCAAATCGCTGAAACCCTATATTTTTCGTTGAGATGCGTCGATGCTTTACTGGGAGAGGGTTTGCGGTATGTGTTGGAGTCAATTTTTGGCAGGATATGTTAGACTTTTTGGAGATGCGTCGATTCGGCGGCTGAAACCCTTACTGGGTAAGGGCTGTCAGACGAACTCCCTACCGATTGGGTCAAATCGGATTAGTTGGAAACGTTGTACTATTCACAACTTCAGTGGCAAGATTCCCTACCGACTGAGTTAAATCGGATTAGTTGGAAAATATTAGCTCCCCAGATAATCAGCAATCCGGGGAGTTTCACGTAAGTAAACTACCGTCAGCGCTTTACTCACCCAAAAATTCCCAAAACTAATACAGTAAACTCTTTACCCCCAGACCATCGGCAATCTAGAGCGCCAGTCCAGAAATCAAAATCGATACTATAATCTCCCAAAAACCGTAACAAAAACTACACAATCTCCCATTTTGTAGAGACGTTCCGCCGGAACGTCTCTACTAATAGCTAAATCCCCCTTAAAAAGGGGGACTTTGATCGACTGTACTTTATTACAGCACCAAGCGCTGTAACTGTTGAAAGAGGGATATCTGGTTAAGCAGCAACTAGCTCATTGAGTTGTGATTCACATTCTTTGAAAACATAGTTTACAGCAGCAAAGAGTCGGTCTAGCTGATAGATTGTATAAGGTTGTATAGTTTTAGTTAGTTTATCATTTTCTAACTTGCCAAATTCCCATTTTTCACCATTGGAGACAATTCCAAATACAGTTATAGGCAGTTCATCATTCAACTTTTGCGCCGCAACCATTTCGGCAAGGCACTGCGCCCACCCTTCAGCAAACTTATCTTGTTTTGCTTCAACTAATAGAAAATAAGGCTTGTCAAATACGACCTTCCCTAGTGGGGAGCGTTTCGCCAAAATATACTCAGGAAACCCGGAAAGATTTTCATCATAGATTAAGGATTTATGTCCCCACAAAACAAAGTTCCTCCGATAGCATTTCCACACTTCCTTAAGGATTGGATAAATTAGATTCTCACAAATCGAAAATTCTGATGCGTTGGGGACTCCATCCTGCATAACGGTTTGTAAGTCTTCACGGAAGTAATCAGGGATACTAAACTCAATCTCTTCCATGAAGTTAGCTTCAGTGTAGGTGATTTGAAATTCTTTGAGAACTGAACTGATATCTTTATAATTACTGAAAGCCATCTTGACCTCTTAAGATAATTTAGCGGTTGATTGTGTATTGACTGGTGTTAGGTAGCTTGCTTTGTCGGTTGTTCAGGTATTTTATCATTGAGATGTTCGATTAATCTTTGACCATTGAATCGGGCGCAAGTCTTTGCGCCCCTACGGTTTCGCGGCTAATGCTTAATTCATCAAATAAGGTGTGCCACGCCACTACTGGACTGACACAGCTAAAATTGTGGAATAGATTTGACGTTTAACCCTTCGACTTCGCTTAGGGTTAAACTGGGCGCAGGTCCTTGCGCCCCTACAATTCTAATCCACCAATTAAGGTGTGCCACGCCACTACAAGCATTACTAAAATCCCGTCAAAGTATTATGGTATCTAGGTTTGAGGGCAATTTACGGATGTTCATCTACACACCTCGGCAAATCGCTGAAACCCTATATTTTTCGTTGAGGTGTGTCGATGCCTTACTGGGAGAGGGTTTGAGGTATGTGTTGGAGTCAATTTTTGGCAGGATATGTTAGACTTTTTGGAGATGCGTCGATTCGGCTGCTGAAACCCTTACTGGGTAAGGGCTGTCAGACGAACTCCCTACCGATTGGGTTAAATCGGATTAGTTGGAAACCCTCCAAAGGAAATTTCTCAAACAATCCTTTCATTGCCCCTACCGATTGGGTTAAATCGGATTAGTTGGAAACCATGATTTTTGTTTTATCAAAACGGTAGGGGTCTTCCACACCCTACCGATTGGGTTAAATCGGATTAGTTGGAAACTTATTAAAACCTACGAAGTATAGGTCTATGTACTCCCTACCGATTGGGTTAAATCGGATTAGTTGGAAACAGTAGAATATAGCGTCCACTCTTCAAACTCTCCAAAGCCCTACCGATTGGGTTAAATCGGATTAGTTGGAAACGGTAGGTGGGCAATGCCCACCCTACGTAGAGCTACCGATTGGGTTAAAATTCCCTATTCCCTATTCCCTATTCCCTGTTCCCTATTTCAGTTGGAAGCCCCCTTTTCTAATAAGCAGATAGCTTAGAAGAAATCCTGATTGTGGCGGGGATAGGCTATGAACTTAGATCTCGACTGGTTGCGGCTCGGATACAAATGGATTTTTAACCAGAAGTATCGCTTCCATCTAACCGGATTTCGTCCAGAGGTTATCTGTTTTATTCAATCGACTGATCCCGAAAAAAAATATCTATTAGTGCAGCCGCTTCAGGATCAGTCTATCTGGATGCCTCCCCAAGAAGGAATCCATCTAGAAGACACTCCCAAAACCGCTTCAATGCGTTGCTTGAAGACAGAATTGGGACTAACCGAATTGCAAATTCAATTTCGACGTAGTATTTGGTTAGGCAAGCGTTTATTCCCGGAATATCGCCGAGATGAACGTGACTTAATCTACTCTATGCGGGGATGGGTAGACAAAAATAGAATGATAGGAAAAGCTTATTTTGCCGCACTCATCATTGCGGATAGTAAAGCGAGAATTCAGCCGAACTTAGCAGAAATCTATCAGTATCAGTGGATGAATACCCGTGAATTCCTCCAGCAAATTAAAACCAATCCCCCAGACAAGCAGAAAATTCTGCGCCAAGCTTGGATAAAATTAGTCGTTAGGGTTGGTTGAATATACAGTCTCTAAGCAAGATCCCCGACTTCTTGAAGAAGTCGGGGATCTGTCTGTTAAGCTGAAGTTCCCCCCATACAGATGTACTCTACCCAGGCTAAAACCTTATACAGTAATGGTTTGAGCGCTCAAACCCCTAAAAAATCGTACCCATGTACGGCGGCTAAAAAATCGCGCGATTGCGACCAATACGATTAAAACTCAATATCACCATTTTCATCGTATTTCAAGGTATCCGATCGCTGTAATCGTGGAACCGAATTATTTGTTGTTGTCTCTGGTGTTTGCTGATTTTGAATTGTGATTGAACCTGTATCATTAAAGGACTGAGATTGAAGCGAAGATATTGTTGGCTTGGTTTCCTCAGCGGATGAACTCGTCTCCAATTCCGGTATATTCAATTCGTCATCTAGATTAATAAGATTACCATTAAAAAATTTCTCTAGTGTGGTTACGGCATCTTTAATTTTTTCCTCATCCCAGTCTCCGGTATCTATAGGTGCTGATACCGCAGATTGGGGTAGGGAAACTGGTATATTTTCCTCCGCACGATTAGACGGAGTTCCATTCGGCTGGACTATTTGACGTTCCGGTTGCGGAATTACTGTTCCTCTATCATCTCTATCATCCTGATCCTCTTCATCTTCTACATTTGACGGCAACTTAGACGGCGAAGGCGTAACCACCTCCCGATTCGTCGCCGTTGGTTTAGCCGATGTAGTCCCTAGGATTTTAAACATGACTTTGATATCTTTCTGATAAACCCGTTGAAAAGCAGCTTGAATATTGGGCAGTTTATCTTGTGCTAGTTTCAATAGGGGTTTAGACGTGATTCCGATCTGCGCTACGGTTCCATCAAAGCTAAATAAATTACAATGCTGACCTAATAATGCTTTAACACTATTCTGTCCTAGATTATCAAGAATCTGTTGCCAAATTTGTTCGTAATCCGCCGATTGTTCTGCAACAGGAACGGCGGGTACAGTTTCCTGATGAGCAGGTGGCACAGAGGATGGCGAGGATGGAACTGGAGGGGGTGATTGAGTCTTAGGGGTTGAGGCAGTGGGTTGAGGGGGTGGCGTTTGAGGTGCAGCCGCAGGGGGTGGAGAGGGAGGTTGAGAACGACGTTGAGGGTTTGCTGGTTGGGGGGTTCTCGGTTGACTGGTTTGGGAATGCGATCGCGCCGGAGTCGCCGCAGGTTCAACCCGCAGGGCGTCAGGTAATAAACCTAACAGAGTCACTTCTAACCAGAGGCGCGGTTGGGTTGTGTTTTTAACTTGTACTTCACTGCTTTTTAGATGTTGCTGTCCGCGTAAAATATCAGCCGTATCCATCGATTGAGCCAACTCGCCTAACTGTTTCCAGGTTGGCGGCGTGACAGCCACTAAATCTTGACGACTGGGTGCGGTTTTAGCAATGAGTAAATCCCGATAAAATCCAGCTAAATTTTGCAGTACAACTAACGGTTCTCGCCCCCGATCCATTAAGTTTCGGCAACAGTCGAGAACGGCTTGAGCATGATTATCCGTGATCGCTTGGCTCAGTGCTAATAAGTCTCGTTCAGGTACTGCCCCGACTAAATCCCAGATACATTCAACCGTTATTTCTCCGGCTAACAAGCTGAGTTGATCCAGCAAACTTTCGGCATCTCGTAATCCCCCTTGCGCCACTTGTGCGACTAAGGTAATCGCTTCTGTTGTAATATTAATTGTTTCTTTGGTGGCAATGTATTGAAGATGCTTGACCATTGCCGCTAAGGGAATGCGGCGAAAATCAAACCGTTGACAGCGGGAAATAATCGTGGGTAAAACTCGTTGAGGATCGGTGGTGGCTAAGACAAAAACAACATGTTTAGGGGGTTCTTCTAGGGTTTTGAGTAATGCATTGAACGCCGCACTACTGAGCATGTGACATTCATCCACCACATACACTTTGTAACGACATTGAACTGGGGCAAATTGAGCGCGTTCAATGATTTCCCGAATATTATCAACACCTGTATTACTCGCCGCGTCAATTTCGGTGATATCCAGGGCGGTTCCTTGAGCGATCGTGCGACAAACATCACAAGTTCCACAAGGTTGAGGTGTTGGCTTATCGGTAGTCAGACAGTTAAGGGATTTGGCTAAAATCCGCGCTGATGAGGTTTTACCCGTACCTCTCGGACCACAGAACAAATAAGCCGGGGCAACTTTCTCTTGACGAATAGCATTCGTGAGCGTTTGCGCGATCGCTTCTTGACCAACCAAATCGGCAAACGTCTGAGGGCGATATTTGTGATGGAGGGGTTCGTAACTCACGAGGCTTCAGGATGTAAGGGAGACAAGGGGGAGATGGGGGAGATGAACAATTGTACTATCTATCATAGTCACTTGAGATCGTAACTCAAAACCATGTCCTTGAGTGAAGCGAAGGATCAGTCGGGGCGGGTTTAGTTCAGGTAGTGGTTTGATCCGGAACGTTATGGGTAAAACCCGCCCCTACACAGTCACGGACTCGATCACTTTCTCTCCCTCTGCCTCCCCTGCTCCCCCAGCTTCCCCTGCTCCCCCTTGACCACCGGTTGTGCCGATGGGGTAAGAACTCTGCTACAACCAGTTAGGAGTCTATTGATAATCCAAAACAATGCCTGTAACTCGTCAAATCAAAAGTGTTTATACCGATGGAGCCTGTACTGGTAATCCCGGACCCGGTGGCTGGGGTACAGTTGTCTATTTTACCGATGGTTCTGTGCATGAAATTGGGGGGGCTACGGCACAAACCACCAATAACCGTATGGAACTCTTAGCCGCGATTGAAGCCCTGATCCTGCTTCAGAGATCTGGACAAACGCAGCCGATTACCCTATATACCGATAGCGAATACGTCAAGAACGGCATTACCAAGTGGATCAAGGGCTGGAAAAAGAAAGGCTGGAAAACCTCTCAGGGAAAAGCCGTTTTAAATCAAGATTTATGGGAAAAACTGGATGCGGTCAATTCTCCCCTGGTCACTTGGCAATATGTACGGGGACACAGTGGTAATCAAGGCAACGAACGTTGTGATCAAATTGCAACTGCCTTTGCCAAAGGCAAATCTCCCAGACTAACACAACTGGTAGAAGTAAGGAATTCCACCTCTCCCACCTTACCCCAGGAGACACCCGTAACAGGGGTATCAGATGAAAAGACCACTTTTGATGTAGGTTACAAAGATGTACCATCGAGCCTTCCTACATCAGAAACACCCATGATAGAAATACCGGATTCACCAAACAATTCCAATGACGAGTTACCCCGCGAAATTAGAGTTGCCCAACTGGGAAACTTAATCGAGACCCTACGCATTGCTGATGAAATCGCCAGTGAGGGCTATCTGATTAGTAGTTCTGAATTAGCTGATTTAATGGATATCAATGCCAGTGCCGTTACCAGTCGGGGTGATCATTGGCCCTGGCGCAACTGGATTGTCTCGCGAGTGCGGCGTGAAGGCAACCAGATTCTCTGGCAATTAGAACGAGTAGACCAAGTTAAGTCTGGTGATGAAGAGTGATTAGGGATTAGGGAAGTGTTGAGTGTGTAGGGGCGGGTTTGGGGGCTTTCGTCTCGCCGTTAATGATAACGTTTTGTTCAAAACCCGCCCTGACTACGTTTTGAGTGTTGAGTAAACTCCCTCATCTCCCCCATCTCCCCCATCTCCCCCATCTCCCCCATCTCCCCCATGTCCCATCTCTAACTGCCATAAATCCGTCCCCGCCATTGTTTCGGTCTTTGCCTAGCTGACAAGAAAATCCGCAGCACAGCTAAGGGATCAGCCAGAGGTGAAAGCCAAAATAGCCAAGCGGCGGGGGATGAGGATGGAGTGAAATCATAAGAACGGGCGATCGCGCCAACTAATGCCCAGCGCATCACCAATAACCCTAGATTTAACCCTAGGACAGCTATGAGGACGGGTGAACAGATGCCGAGGCTCAAACTCACCAAAACGGCGATAGACACAGGTAGAGGCAATGCCTGGGTACTCAGCAGTAGCCACACATCACTCCAGAGTTGACCCGGACTCGAAGCATCTTTTAAATCGAGCGATCGCCCCCACTCCTGCCAAGTCGCCCAAGCGCCTTCATACATGCGGACTTTCAGCACATTAGCACCATCCAAAAATCCCACCTTAAATCCCTGTTTGGCGGCATACCGCGCTAGGGTGACATCATCACAAAATGAACCCTTGGCACTGCTATACCCATCGAGTTGGCTTAAAACCTGTCGGCGACACAAAAAACACTGCCCATTTGCCATCACCCGTTCGGCGGGATTGCTGGTGATACCTGTCGGACCAAATCGATAGACTAACGTCATCAACAGCGCTGGTTGTAGCCACCATTCTCCGGGATAGTGGAGAATAAATCGCGGTGACAGAGACACCAGGTCAAACCCTAAAGTGTCAGCAATATCAATTAACCCCGCCACTAATCCAGGTTGCGGTTGGGTATCCGCATCAACGCCCAAAATCCACTGACTATCGGGACAACTGTGCAAATAGCCCTGATGCAACGCCCAAGGGCGTCCCACCCAATCCGGTGGCAATGGATCATCAGTCATCAGCCGAAATCGCGGATCTTTGATTTGGGCATCTTTGACTAACTCCCGTGTGCCATCGGTAGAGTGACTATCCACCACAATAATTTCGCGTACTTCGTAACTCTGCTGACTTAATCCCATCAGACAAGGATTGAGGCGTTCTCGTTCATTGAGAGTCGGAACCACAATACTAACCGCCCCCACCTGATCGGGGGTAGGGGACTTGGCTTCTAAGGGAGGACGACGTCCTGGACCTTTCAGCAGGCGCGAAAGCAGGATTAAAGTAGCAGGGATTTGGATCAGTAATAGGATTAGGGCAACTACCATTCTACGCAGGAGAGCAGGGGGAGTGATCAGTTATCAGTGAGCAGTTATCAGTTATCGGGAGCAGGGGAAATTGTGTAGGGGCGGGTTTCACTACTATCGTTTGAAATGGTGCGTTACGCTGCGCTAACGCACCCTACACCCGCCCCGACTTTACGTAGCTTGCTTCTCGACGAATGACAAATGACAAATGACAAATGACAAATGACAAATGACAAATGACAAATGACGAATTACCCACTTAATCACCAATCACAAACAACGCTCGATAAACAGGTTGTTTACAGGCTATTGTGTAGGTTTCTCGTTCGGTGGGAACAGGTAAAGGATTCGTGGCTAACCATTCGGTTCCTTGACGTTGAAAGGCTGGATTCTCAGTAAAGCGATCGCACATTTCCTGGGCTATGGCTTCAACGTCAGACTGGATAAAAACTTCGCCGCCTTTGACCAAGTATTTTGCCAAAGTATTGACCAATTCCGGTTTGACTACACGGCGTTTAGCATGTCGTTTTTTGAACCATGGATCAGGAAATTGAATGGTTACCCGTTTGAATACGCCAGGTGGTAAAGAAGCTAACAGTGGGGCTAATGAGTTATCGACATTGCAAAAGATAAAATGAAGATTATCTAATCCTAACTCCGCTACCAATTCTTGGGCTTTCTCGACTAAAGGTTCTCGAATTTCTAATCCCAGAAAATTCCAATCGGGGTTCCGGGTTGCCATTTCTAACAAAAACTCCCCTCTCGCACTACCGATATCGAGATGCAAAGGTTGCTGGGGTTGATGATAAACCTTTTCCCAGGGGGGAGGCGTTACTGGAGTCAGGTATTTTTTACTCAAGGGATTGACATGTTGGCGCACGCGAACTTTCGGCAATGGTTTCACCTCCTTATTTTGGTCATTTGTCATTTGTCATTTGTCATTTGTCATTTGTCAAGTCGGGGCGGGTGTAGGGTGCGTTAGCAAAGCGTAACGCACCATTTCAAACGATAGTAGCCAGTAGGGTGCGTTAGCGTTCGCGAAGCGTTCCCGTTCGCGCAGCGTTCCCGAAGGGTAGGGTAGCGTAACGCACCATTTCCAACGATAATAGTAACGCACCATTTCCAACGATAGTAGTGAAAGTGAACCCCTACACAATTTCCCCATCTGACACCTATCTTCCCCATCTCCCTTATCTTCCCTTCATTAACCAATCGGAAGTTCAATGATAAACTCAGCACCTTCTCCAGGGTGAGACACACAACGTAATTGTCCGCCGTGTTTCTCCACGACAATCTCATGACTAATCGATAATCCTAACCCCGTTCCCTTGCCAAAAGGTTTAGTCGTGAAAAAGGCTTGGAATAGCTTTTCTTGTATCTCTTCAGGAATACCAGGACCATTATCAGAAATACGGATTTCTACTCGCTGGTTATCAATAACTCTGGTACGAATCCAGATGGTGGGAGGCGCGGGGGTTGGATCACTCTCTGAAATTGTCTCGGAATTTTGCTTTCTAAATTCTGCTTCCTCTAAGGCATCAATCGCATTCGCCAGAATATTCATAAACACTTGGCTCAGGCGTCCAGGATAGCATTCAATGGGCGGTAATTTACCATATTCTTTAATCACTTGAATGCCTAAATGTTTCCCGGAGGGTTTGATCCGATGTTGCAAGAGAACCAGCGTACTATCTAACCCCTCATGCAAATCAACCATCATCATTTCGCCCGCGTCGAGGCGAGATATATTCCGCAAGCTTTTAATGATTTGACAGATGCGTTCGATGCCCAATTCCATCGACTTAAAGGTTTTGGGTAAATCTTTGACCAGAAAATCCGTGTCAATCTTTTGAGATTTATCTTGAATTTCGGAAACTGGATTCGGATAATGTTGAGCATAGATTTGCAGGAGTTTAAGTAAATCTCGGCTATATTCGCTGGCACAGCTTAAATTGCCATGAATCGAAGTAATGGGATTATTAATTTCATGGGCAACCCCGGCTAACATTTGTCCCAAGCTGGACATTTTTTCACTTTGAACTAGCATGGCTTGGGCTTGTTGCCAATTGTTGAGGGCTTGGGCGAGTTGATTTGTCCGTTCTTCCACCCGTTGTTCTAATTCCTGGGTCAATGTTTGTAAGGCGGCTTCTGCTTTACCCCGTTGTTCCACTTCCTCAACTAATCGGGTATTCTGTTCTTCTAGGGTTTTGGTTAAGGTTCGCAGTTTCAAATGCACCTTCACTCGTGCTAATACCTCTTCCTGCTGAAAGGGTTTAGTGATATAGTCTACAGCGCCTAAATTTAACCCCTTAACTTTATCAATGGTATCGGTCAAAGCCGTCATAAAAATGATCGGAATCTCATGAGTGTCAGGATTTGCTTTTAGACGTCGGCAGGTTTCAAATCCGTCAATTCCTGGCATCATCACATCTAACAAAACTAAGGTCGGTGGATCATAGGCAATTTGCTCAAGCGCGGTTTCTCCATCAAGAGCAACGGCAATTTCAAATCCAGCGCTAGTCAGGGTTTCTGAGAGTATTTCTAGATTGTTGGGACTATCGTCAATAATTAAAATAATCGTTTTATTTAACTTGTCTATCATTGCCTTTTTGCGTTGTTCGATCCGGTTCAACGTAGTAGATTTAGACGTAAGCATGGCGAGAATTTCTAGTTGTTAGCGATAGGTTAATTCCGTTTAGTGAATGCACCGATTTTCCTTAATAAAATCTCGTATTTTTTTGAGCTGGAAGCCTTTAGCGAGCTGGCGTATATATTGAGCAAATGGGGCGAACTTCTTATCCGAACTCTCGATATTATCAATTTCTTCGAGGAGAACTTTAATGCGACCTTTCATGGCTAAATCCCAGAGAATATCTAATTCCTCTTCAGGAAAAATAATCGCTTCGAGTTTGCCCGGTTTTTGTTGCTCGTATGGTGTTACCTTAACAGCCGCTGACTGACTACCATTCCCTGATGCGGGTTCGTAAATCCAGGTCAGTCCCAAATGTTGTTGTAACGTCTGGAGTAGCTCATCAATTTGAACGGGTTTGGGCAGAAAATCATTACCCCCGGCTGCCAAACTGTGATGCCGATCCATCTCAAAAACACTGGCTGACGATACTACAATTAGCATATTTTTCAGGGTTTGGGACTGACGAATGTGTCGCATCATCTCAAAGCCGTCCATAATCGGCATGATCAAGTCGGTAATGATTAGATCCGGCGTAGCTGTCATGGCGATATCCAATCCTTCTCGACCATTATTTGCCTCAATGACATCAAATCCTAAGGGTTCGAGCAAATTAACCACAACTGAACGATTTTCCCAGCGATCATCGACGACGAGGATGGTTTGGGGTTTGCCCTGATACCCAATAATTCTACCCTGAGTAAAGGCGGGAGTTGTTTGAATCCATTCTTGGGCTTCGGGTAAGTCTAGATCTACGGTAAATACACTCCCCTTACCGACTTCACTGTGGACTTGAATGGTACTACCCATGAGTTGTACAATCTTGGTGCTAATCGCTAACCCTAGTCCCGTTCCTTCCGACTGACGTTTGCGATCGCTCACTTGTTCAAAGGGTAAAAAGATGCGTTGCAATTGTTGGGGACTCATCCCTACCCCGGTATCTTCGATTTGAAACCGGATTTGGTGATGGGGAGGGGTTGAGGTTTCCTGAGGATGAGAGATGCCTTCTGGCTTGTCTCCATTGTGTCCCCCAATGCTGTGATTGTCTTGGTTATCTGCATAGCCGACTTTAAAGGTAACGCCGCCAGTATCGGTAAATTTAATCGCATTGCTGAGGAGATTAATTAGAACTTGTCGCAGTCGCTTCTCGTCTACGTGGATACCAGCAGGAAGGGATGACGTGGGTTGATAGATAAAGGAAATGCCTTTTGCATCCGCCCGAATCCGGCAAATTTCGACAACGCCACGCAGGAAGGAGGGAAAATGAATATCACTGCCATGGAGTTCCATCTTGCGGGCTTCAATTTTCGCTAAATCGAGAATATCATTAATTAACATCAGCAAATGAGAACCGCACTGATGAATAATCCGAACACCATCAAGTTCGCGATCGCTCATCGTTTTGGATCGTTGTAGAATTTGGGCATAGCCTAACACCCCATTCAGTGGCGTTCGCAGTTCATGACTCATATTTGCCAGAAACTCACTTTTGGCGTTATTCGCCGTATCCGCCTCTTCTTTGGCTGTTTTCAATTCTGCTGTGCGTTGTTCTACCCGCAATTCCAGTTCAGCTTTAGCATCTTCTAAGGCGGTAAAGGATTCCTGCAACTGCTGCGCCATTTGGTTAAAGGATTTGGATAAAATCCGCAGTTCATAAATCCCTTCGACTTTGACTCGTTGATCAAGTTCCCCACTCGCGATCGCACAAGATGCCATACTCAGTCGTAAAATGGGTTGACTAATCCAACGCGAGGTAAATAATCCCAAAAGCGTGGCAAAAATCAACGCCGCTACACAGAGGCGAATTGTCATGCGCGTATTGGCGTGGATACGTGCCATAAATTCATCTTCGGGAACCACGACAACAATCAACCAATTGAGTCCTTGATTGTCTTGAAAGGAGAGAACTTGGACAAATTGCTTTTTTTTATCTAACTCGAAATCTAACTGGTATTCTCCGTTAATATTCTCAAAACTGCCAAACTTTCCCACCAAAAAATCAGACGTCGCCTTAATTAGCTGGTTATCACTGGTAATGGAGTCATTCCGTTCAGATTTCGCCTGATCCGTAGAGACAAATGTCTCTTCACTCATGGAGGTAGCCACTAAGGTTCCCTTTCCCTTGGGTTCTAAAATAAACGTCTGCCCAAATTCACTAATTTTCAAGCTTTCCAGAAAGTCCCCAATATGAGACAGAGACAGAATTGTACTGGTTACGCCCAGCAACGTATCACCCTGATACAGGGGCATACTCGCCGCGATCGCTAATGTATCTTCATGTTCATAGCGAAAAACCTCACTCCAGGTTGCCTCACCTGCTTTTACCGCCTTTTCGTACCAGGGTCGAGTTCGGTGATCATCATAGGCAGGAGTTTCTAATAACTTTATCCGATTTCCTTGCTGATTCGCGGCATAAATATATTTAGTATAATTCACTGATTCATGAATTTGAAAATTATCCCCCTCTTGTCGCACCACTTCCAGATATTTACCATCTTCTGTACCAATGGCTGTAGCGCTAACCGGAAAAACTTGCATCTGATGCCAGACGGTTTTCTCACAATCCAGTAAATTGTCTAATTCTAATTGATTCAGACAGGTTTCATTGGCATTGAGTTTATTAAAGGCATGGGGGATCTGCAAGTAACTATCGAGTTTCTGTTGAATCCGGGCAGCGATTTCTTGGCGTAAATCACTGGCAAGTTCATGAACCGCTTGTTCACCATTGCGTAAGGAAAGCCAACCCGTTAATCCTACAGCCGCTGTAATTTGCAGCAGGAAAGGAACAACAAGGACGAGGCGCAAACGCATTTTTAGAGAGGGTTTTGCTAAAAAACTGGGTAACATCCGTCAGTGTTAATCTACGAGTAATGAGTGGATTTGACGACTCAGATGCTACCCTAATCTATAAAGAAATGTATTCAAAATTCGGTGATACTACGACAATATAGAAGGCTTCAGTACGCCAAATCCCCGATATCTTCAAGACGTCAGGGATCTACTTCATTCTTTAAAATCTTAAAAAAGTCCTGAAATACACCTTCTAGAATTACCTCTTGCCTATTGGTTCGGTTTTTTCTCTGTTTCCTGTGAAAACTAACTTACATTCTGAGCAATGTCTGAATTATTTACCTCAGAAGATTTGGTAACAAACAGTTTAGGGAATAGCAATCCTGAACGGGCTTTGTAGTCAGCAAACTCTGGATAACGGGAGAGTGACTGGTCTTTTTTAAGCATATTGGGAATAAAAATACCCGCTATAAAACCTGCCAAAATTAAAAATGGCAGCCAGTGCTGAGTCAACATAGCAAAAGAGGCATAGATTAAGACTTCTCCCAGATAGTTAGTATTCCGACAACGGGCAAAAAATCCTTCGGTAATCAATCCAGCATGATACTTGAGCGTGTAATACTTTTGAGCATCGCTGCTGTAATGGAGAAAGACACCCATTAGGTTAATCGCAATCGCCGCCGCAATCAGGGGAGGAGTCGGTTCTGAGCCACTACTAATCAGGATAAAAGGAGCAACCCAGTAGAGCAATAGAAGCCCAAAGATAAATAGACCTGTTCCAAAAGAGATTTCTTGTTCCCACTGTTTATCGGGATAGATGCGGCTTTTGAGTACCCACATAAACCCATACATGCCATGGAGGGCGAGATAAACCCAAGGACCGATGGTGAAATTTTGATACGCCACCATCAAGGCTAATACAACGAAAGATGTTAGTCCTTTATGCAGATCAATGAAATGCTTGCTTTTCATCAGCTTAATCAACTCCTTCAATTGGGGCAAACCCCTGACGCTGAATATTTTCGGTAATCGTGCGCGGTTCTAAAAATTGGAGTAAATAATCGGGTCCCCCCGCCTTAGAACCTACCCCTGATAATTTGAATCCGCCAAAGGGTTGGCGCGAAACAATAGCCCCCGTAATCGTGCGGTTAATATAGAGATTACCCACTTCAAACTCAGTAGATGCCTGATCAATATGAGATGGCGTGCGGGAATATAATCCTCCCGTCAGCGCATATTTAGTCCCATTTGCCACAGCCAGGGCGTCGGGAAAATCTTTGACTCGAATCACCGCTACAACCGGACCAAAGATTTCCTCTTGGGCAATTTTGGCATCCGGTGAAACGTTAGTAAAAATTGTGGGACTCACAAAATAACCCGTGTCTGGGACTTCACATTCCACCGCAATTTCTGCCTCTTGCCGCCCTTTTTCAATATAATCCTGAATCCGATTTCTGGCAGTAGCATCAATCACCGGACCAACTTGGGTACTGGGTAATTCAGCCGCACCAATATTTAGCGATCGCGTGGCTTCGATTAATCGTTCGACAAAGGTATCATAGATAGGGTCGAGAACGATTACCCGTGAACAGGCAGAACATTTTTGACCACTATATCCAAAGGCTGACTTCACCACCCCCGCCACGGCTTGATCTAAATCCGCACTCTCATCGACAATAATCGCATTCTTCCCCCCCATCTCGGCAATTACCCGTTTTAGGTGCTTTTGACTGGGTTGAACTATCGCCGCATCAGCGTAAATCCGACAGCCCACCTCTTGAGAACCCGTAAAGGCGATTAAATGGGTATCTGGATGCTTCACCATATACGCCCCCACCTGGGAACCCTTACCAGGAACATATTGAAACACACCCTGGGGAATTCCGGCTGCGACTAAAATTTCTGCCAGTTTCGCCGCAATTACCGATGAGGTTTCAGCAGGTTTAAGCAGGGTACAATTTCCTGCGACTAATGCGGCTACCGTCATTCCCGTCGCAATCGCCAAGGGGAAATTCCAGGGAGAAATAACCACCGCAATTCCTCTGGGTTGGTAGACATAGCGATTGGTTTCCCCAGCCACATCATAGATATAGCCGCCCTCCAGCCGTTCCATTTCATCCGCATAGTAACAGCAAAAGTCGATGGCTTCGGAGACTTCTGCATCGGCTTCTCGTAAGGCTTTCCCGACTTCTAAGCATATCCAGGCGGAAAGTTCTTCTCGTCGTTGTTCCATTAATTCCGCCGCTTGACGCAGAATATCCGCCCGTTGTTTAACCGGGGTGCGACGCCATCCCGGAAAGGCGGCTTTGGCGGCGTTTAAGGCAGTTTCGGCTTGGTCGATGGAGAGTAATCCCACTTTACCGATAATTTCACTGGGATTGGCGGGATTAACGGAATCAACAGTTTCGGTGGTGGGTTGATAGTCGCCGTTAATGAACGGATAATAGGTTTTTCCTAGTTGTTGGCGCACAGTTTCCAGGGCGGTTTGGGCTTTTTCCCTGGCTTCCGCTTGGGCGTAATCGGTATCGGGGGCGTTGGCGAATTGGGGATGGGGGATGGGGGATTGGGTGGGTTTAGTCAAGTTATCGGTTTTCGCTGTAACGTTATCTGTAAAACCCGCCCCTACAGCTTGGTTTCCAGACGCGCCATGGCGCGTCTCTACAGGTTCCTCATCCACCACAGGCGGGGCGATTAATTCGTCAACGGGGCGTTCTTCTAAACTTTGGCGTAGGAAGGAACTATTGGCGGTATTTTCCAGTAAGCGGCGAATCAGATATGCCATTCCGGGTAACAGTTCCCCATACGGCGCATAAACCCGCACCCGATGTCCTCGTTGCACTAAGGCTTTTGCCAGTTGATCTCCCATTCCGTAGAGAACTTGCATCTCGAAGCGGCGACGGGGAATATTTAACTGTTCTGCAATGGCGATGGCTTTGGCTTGCGATCGCACGTTATGTGATCCGATGGCAGCATAGAGATACTGGTGATTTTCTAGCAATAGCTGGGTCATTTCCTCAAAATTGGCATCGGTGGCGCTTTTTTGGTTATAAACGGGTTGTTGCCAATGGTTTTGTAAGGATTTAATCGTTTCCTGATCCCAATATGCCCCTTTAACTAAACGCACGGTGAGGGGATTGCCCCGTTCTTTTGCCCAGGTGATAATATCTTTTAAATCCCCTTTGCTGTCTCGTAGATAGGCTTGTAGGGTAATGCCTAAATCCGTGCGATCGCGGAATTCCGCTTCTATCAACAATTCTTTGAGAATGCCCAGGGTCATATCTTTATAGACATACTGTTCCATATCAAAGTGAACCGCCGCCCCCAATTCCTTTGCACGACGTAACAGAATCCGGATGCGATCGCACACCCGTTTTTTGCTACCTTCTGGATCTAGGGGGTCAAATTGGGAATAGAATGCCGTTAACTTGACAGAAACTTGAACTCGTGGTAACTCTTCCCCATCGGCTTGGTCAATTGACGACACCGTTGACCAACTTTTCGCTTCCTGAGTCAACTGTTCCATCAAATCCAGATAGCGTTCCAGATACGACTGGGCTTCAGCTTCGGTAATCACGGCTTCCCCTAGTAAATCTAGGGTAAATGCCATCTTATCTTTCCGCAGGCGTTCAATTGTTTTAATTGCCTGCTTAATCGTTGCCCCAGCGATATACTTATTGGCTAGGGTTTCCACCGCCGTAGATACCGTTGACGCCGCCAACTGTCCCGGCATCGAGTCAGGATTAGCAAAATTGAGCAGATTTTTCAGGGCGGCGGGAAGTTCTACCGACTCATCCCCTAAATAGTCTTGCAAATGACGGGCAATCTCGGTCTTACTCTGGAGGGCGGGTAAGGCATCAATGAAGCGAAAAAGCTGCACCCGTAAACCTGGATTACTCATCGCCCAAGCTAGGAGTTTATCATCCCAGCGCATATTGTCGCGAATATGGGCAAAAAAGGAGCGTTTTTGCCGAGTGGCGTCGAGAAGCTGTTTGGCAATTTCGATGGTTTGGGTTTCGTAGATGCTGTTGGCGACTTGTACAACCACGGGCGGGTAGACTCCTAATTCTGGGCTAAAGCATTTATCTCGAACTCTTTATTATATCCGGCTAGAGCCAATCATGCAGATTTGTCGCCTAATCGGGATTCAGGGGAATTCCCCGCGTAGGGGCTTGGTTTCCAAGCCCTTTCCGGCGCATCAATTTTCAATCCCTGATAGGGATTCAGGGGAATTCCAAGGGCGGCAATTTGGAAGCCTAATACGCGGAAATCAAAGGCAATGCTATCCTAATCTGAATGTCACGCTCCTCGTATTCTGGTGGGCAATGCCCACCCTACAGTATATCCAAGGTTTTAGCGATCGCGCGATGCAAATTTTCACCGCCATTGATCCTAATCTAGCTTAATCACCGGATGCAGACCCCAGACGCGATCGCCACCTGGCATACTAGGGATCAGTCAAACTGCACTCCAACACACTCTACTGCATCCACTGCCCTATACCCACCACTTGATAAGAAACCGTAGGGGCGCATGGCGTGCGCCCATAAAATCGACAACTCCAATCCATCAGTTTAGTTATGTCATATCATGTCCGGCTTTCTCACCCATGATCAACAAGACAGGACAAAAACACCCTCTGACTCGGAAACGTACAATAAGAAAAATCGTGAGGAATTAGAGCTATGAGCGTTGTCGTCCCTGACGAAATTTTAACCATAACTCGCATGACTGAGGCTGAAATGCGTCAAGAGATTGCTGTCATGCTCTTTGAGCGGGAAAAGCTCACTCTTGCTCAAGCCAGCCGATTTGCAGGGATGCACCGTGTCGCCTTTCAGCATCTACTGGCTAGCCGCCAAATCCCGGTTCATTACGGGATAGAGGATCTTGAACAGGACATTCAAACCCTGCGGGAGATGGATAGGCTGTGATTATTGTCAGTGACACATCCCCGATCAACAATCTCGCTGCAATCAATCATCTCCATCTCCTTCATCAACTCTACGGAACAGTTCTGATTCCCGAAGCCGTTTATCGAGAACTCACTGACCCCAATTTTCCCGTGGCTGGGACAACCGAAGTACAAACCTTTGACTGGATTCAAACTTGTGCTGTTCGCGATCGCACCTTGGTTGAAGCCCTCAGCAGCGAACTTGATATCGGAGAAGCAGAAGCGATCGCCTTAGCCGTTGAGATTCAAGCCGATCAAGTTTTAATTGATGAACGTCGAGGTAGGCTAATCGCAACTAGGCTGAACCTCAGATATGTAGGAATTTTGGGAATTTTGGTCGAAGCGAAAAGTCAAGGCTTGATTGCTGAGGTAAAACCCTTGTTGAATGCGTTGGTCAATGAGGCTGGATTTTGGGTTGCAGAATCCTTATACAACAGTATTTTGCAACTCGTTAACGAAGTTGGCTAATACCCAATCCGACGACAAAGTTAACACGAATGTCACGTTCCTCGTATTCTGGTGGGCAATGCCCACCCTACGGCAGATCCAAGATTTTAGCGATCGCGCGATGCAAATTTTCAGTGCCATTGATCCTAATCTAGCTTACTCACCGGATGCAGACCCCAGACGCTATCGCAATTTGGCATACTCGGTATCTGTTCTAGCAGGGGATATTCCTACTCATTAAAATGGTCGCGGGCGATTGCCTCTATAGCGGCTTCTAGTTGCGATAAATCGCGTGTTACGACATCCCAAACTGTATCGGTGTCAATTTCCATATATTGATGCGCCAAAAAATTGCGAAATGATTTGATCCCATTCCAATCGACTTCAGGATGTTCATCTTTCCAAGCCTGAGGTAATAGAGTGGTTGATTCTGCCATCGTTTGCAGATTGTATAATGTAGCCTTGATCAGAAGATTATTTTTCTTAAACTCCGTTTCCCCCTGGATTGTCCACTGCCGAATTTCCGAGATGGCGTTGCGAATGTAGATAATATGGTTAACAGCTCTACTCATTCCTTACATGATCACCGATTCATAGTTCAATCGCCTCTTGGAATACAGTCTCAGCAATCAACGGACTTAAGCCCCGAGTCGTCGTAATATCTACTTTACTTCTCAAGAAAGACTCTAAATCATTGATCAATCCTCCCGGAAACCAAGCACTTGTGCGGTTTCGATCATAATCAATCAAAAAATCAATATCACTCTCATCCGTCGCTTCCCCTCGTGCGACAGAGCCAAATACTCGCACCGTATGAGCGCCATGCTTGGCAAAAATGGCAAGCAGCTCATCCCGGTGTTTTTGCAAGTTTTCAATCGTTCTGATTGCTGTTGAACAGCCCATTTCACTCCTGTGTATTGGATTCTCAGCCTAATCCGTTGGGTTTCCTTGCGTTTTTCCAACCTACATTACTGTAACGGTAATCGGTAGGGGTGCATGGCGTGCGCCCATAAAATCGACGTAAGAATTCAGGTCTGTGTTTAGCTCATCAATCAGCCTGGGTGTACGAGCCGTGCAAAAGTAAGTTGGGAAAGGGAATTAAGTCATATCGGCGAGTGCGCCCAGGCTCAAAACCCCAGCATCAGGCTGATACCACCTATC